>NZ_JBVUBB010000030.1:0-106663 GCF_055791185.1 Bradyrhizobium ingae | reverse complement strand
GTCTCTGCGAGCGGAGCGACATCCCCCGATGAGCCCAGCCGGCGACCGGCCGGAAATTCGATGATCGTCCCCATGTCAGCTCTCTTCTATTGCCGCGCGACCGAACGGTCCTCACAACATGGGTGCCATTAAGATCAGCACATGGTTAACGGGGTGTAAACGCACCGGCCGAACCGTAACCACACGGGCCGGACGCACCGTCCCGTTGCGGCACGACAACTGTCGAAACTGCAGCACCGGCTTCACACCTCGTTTTCCTTAACGAGCCTTTAAAACAACCTGCGATAGGCTCGCGAGGACGATTTTTCTCGAGTTGCGTACGCCTCATGACCAAGCCGCTATTTCCAGCATTCGACGGGCTCATCACCCTGTCCCGTCGCGAAGGCGTCGATATTCGCCCCACGCTCCTGCGCGTGCTGACCGACCTCTACGTGCAGGCGAAGAGCCATAGCGGCGATGAGGAGCGGCAATTCGTCGAGCTTGCCTCGCGGCTGATCGACCAGGTCGACGATGCGACGCGCGCCGCAGTGAAGGCTCGCCTTGCGATCTATCCTGCGACGCCGGCGCCGATCATGCAGAAGCTCGGGCTCCTGCCTGCGCATGAGGGTCGGAGAATTCCGCTGGCAAGGGAAATCCCTGCGCCGCCCTCAGACCCCGCGCCGGCCCGCACGCCGACGGATGCGGAGCTGCGGATGTCCGCGAACATGGCGATGCAGCCAAAGGACGCCGCCGAGATCCACGACATGTTCTTCCGCGCCACCGCCTCGGAGCGTGCGCTGATCCTGCACAACCTGGCGCAGACACCTTTGAAGGCCGCGCCCAGCATTCCGAGCGCCCGCGCGATGCGCGCGATCCAGACGCTGGAGTGGGCGGCATACGCCGAGGACACCGAAAGTTTCACGCTGGAGCTCGGCGAGAGCCTGATCCTGCCATCGCGCGTCGCTGCGCAGATCGTGGATGACGCCGGCGGCGAAGCGCTTGCGGTCGCCGCCCGTGCACTCGACATGCCGAGCCCCAACTTCCAGCGCATCCTGCTGTTCTTCAAGCCGGAGATCGGAACGTCCGTGAACACCGTCTACCGGCTATCGCGACTCTATGATCGTCTGAGCGACCGCTCGGCACTGGTGATGTTGGCGGCCTGGCGCGGCTCGACGCTCGCGGTGACGCGCGCAAAATATCAGTCATCACTCTATGACGGGGAGCGCCAGCGCGCTCGCAGCGGCGCAAGCCAGCCGCGGCCCGCGGTGCAGCCCGGCGCGATCCCGCCGATGCGGACAGGCACCGGCGGATCGGAGCGCTAGATCTTCAAGCGCGCGCAAGATCCAGAAAATGCCGCCCGGCGCGGTCCTCGGTCTCGACGATCCATGCGTCGGGATCGAAGCGGATCTCCTTGGTGATCCGTTCTTCGACCGCAGGCTCCGGCAAAGGCTGCGGCGCGACCGGCACGAAGAAGCGATCGACCGGCCGGCCGTCATCATAGACGGTCTGTGGCGCGGGCACGTACAGCATCGCGTTGCCGTCAAGCAGCGACACCTTGACGAACACCGCACCGGCTTCCTCGGCGCCGCGCCGGCGCACCGCGCCGAACACGCCTTCAGTCTGGCAGCGGCGCAGGTATGCTGCCACCCATATGTTCGATTTCAAACGCATGGACAGGACGATAGGCCAGCCGCCGCAACAGCACCAGTATCAGCGGCAAGCAATGGCAATTATTCGACGGGATGTCCGATCGCAGCCGCAAGCTCGCGCAGCAGGCGGTCCGAGACCTGCCCGGTGACCGGCATCTTGTGCTCGCGCTCGAACTTCTGGATCGCGGCCTGGGTTTCGCCGGAGATCGACCCGGTGACCTTCAACTGACCGTAGCCATATTCGGAGAGCGCGCGCTGCACGGCGGCGACGCGGCGGATTGCGGGGCTCTGCTGCGCCGGGATCGGCGCCGGCGGGCGCGCGACGACAACCGATTGCGAGGGAGGCGTTGTCGCCGTAGCCTTGACGAGATTTGTCAGGGGATCGGCAGATCTGGAGGTCGAGGCCGTTGCATCGGCTGCCTTCTCGGGCGCCGGCGGCTTTTCTGCCGCTTTGGGCTCGGCGACGCGGAACTCCATCGGCTTCGGCTCGAGCGGTAGCGTATCGGCTGCAACCGGGCGCGGCCGCGGCAGCGGGTTCGACAGCGCGACGGCCGACGGAGCTGGCAGGTTGATCACGGTGCCGAACATCGGCGCCGGATGGCGGCCGGTTTGCAGGAACAGCGCATTGGCGATGATGGCGCTGACCGCAGCGAAGGCGACGAGACCGGCAAGCGTATCCTTTGGGCTGTGCAGCAGGATCCGCATCGCGAGATTGCGCTCGGTCTCGACGTCGACGACCGCCGCCTTCGCGCCACGGCGACGCGGAGCATCCTCACCCCTTGCAGATTTTTTAGGCACTTTTCTTCACCAAAGGCGGTTGATCCTGAACATCATGGCGCGGTGGCGGCATCAGCGTCGCAATCTTGCTTTCGCTGGGCCGTCCTTGCGACGGCGTGCAGACGAGCGGCAGCTTGATGGTGACCGCTGTCCCCTCGCCGAGCTTGCTTTGTATCGTCAACTCGCCGAGATGCAAGGCGACGAGGCTCTTCACGATCGACAATCCGAGACCCGTGCCTTCGTGGCGACGCTGATAGGTCTTGCCGGCCTGGAAGAACGGTGCGCCGATCCGCTTCAGGTCGTCGGGCGCGATGCCGACGCCGGTGTCGCTGATGCGAAGGAACAGGTGTGACGGCGAAACCGTGGCGGCGACGGTGACCTGCCCTCCACGCTCGGTGAACTTGATCGCATTCGAGACGAGGTTGAGCACGATCTGCTTGAAGGCGCGCGGATCACCGGTCATCACCGGCAGATCCTGCGGCGCATCGGTGATGAGATCGATGCCGTTCTCGCGCGCCTTCAAAGCCAGCAGATTGCAGCAATGCAAGAGCGCGGCGCGCGGCGCGAACGGTTCCGGCGAAATCTCGAACTTTCCGGATTCCATCTTCGACATGTCGAGGATGCCGTTGACGACCGACAGCAGGTGCTGACCGGAAGCGTTGATGAGCTCTGCGTATTCCTTGCGCTGGGCCGCGCCCAACATCAGGGTCTGCTCCTGCGCGATCATCTCGGAGAAGCCGATGATGGCGTTGAGCGGCGTGCGCAGCTCGTGACTCATGGTGGCGAGGAAGCGCGTCTTGGCGGCATCGGCCGCTTCCGCGGCGCTGCGGGCCTGATCGAGCGCCTGTTCCTGTATCTTGCGGTCGGTGATGTCGCGCATCACGGCGACGACCTCGGGCTCGCACGTCACGTCGCGGCCCAAATCCTGGTCGAGCGGACGGCAGCGCATCTCGACCCAGATGAAATCGACGTGGCCGCGCTCGCTGCCGCCGGTCTCCCGGCGCAGCCGGAACTCGACGCTGCGCACGTCGCCGCGCGCGGCATCCGACAATGCGGTGAGATAGGCCGGGCGGTCGGCGACATGGACACGATCGAACAGGCCGTGACCGGTGAGCCGGGCGCCGGGCAGGCCGAGCATGGCTTCGACCGCCGGCGAGATGAACTGGACTGCGCCGTTGCGCTGATGCCGCGAGATGACGTCGCTCATGTTGCGCGCCAGCAGGCGGTAGCGTTCCTCTTCGCGCGACAGCAGCGCAACGCTGGTGCGCGCCAGCGATTCGGCGCCGAAGGCGAGACCTCCCGCATAAAGCGTCGCGGACGCAACGCCGAACGCCGCGAACATGGCGCGTTCGGCCGCGTTGGCCTGGCCGAGCGGCAACCAGTCGAGTTGACCGAACAGAATCAGGATCGCCACGCAGGACAGCGCCAGCACCGATGCGAAGGCAGCGACACGGCGCGAGGCTGACAGCGCAGCCTCCAAGGGAACGACGACCAGCCAGACCGCGGC
Source organism: Bradyrhizobium ingae (assembly GCF_055791185.1). Lineage (NCBI taxonomy): Bacteria > Pseudomonadati > Pseudomonadota > Alphaproteobacteria > Hyphomicrobiales > Nitrobacteraceae > Bradyrhizobium > Bradyrhizobium ingae. The sequence continues at coordinate 102,751 of NZ_JBVUBB010000030.1, read as the reverse complement.
AAACGATTCGATGCCGCCCGTGGTCACCGCCACGGCCATGATCAGTGCGGCGAGCGCCAGCGACGACAGCACATGGGCGCCTTCATAACGCCCGGTGCGCGAGAGGAACCATGACAAAAGAATCGGGGCGATCAGCCAGGCGAAGGCCGCGACCTCGATCGCGCTGGGTGCGCCGCGCATGGCAAGATAAATCGGGAATGCGGCGAAGGCGGCTAGGCTGCCGAGGAGCCTCGGGGCCATGAAAGCCCGATGGCGTGCCCGCGTCAGCGCGTTAAAACGTGCCGAGGGATGCAGCAGCGCATCGAGACAATCGCGGATGATACTCAAAACTGTCACGGGTCCCGCGCTTCGGCTCATGCATCGAAAAGACGCGCCGGAACGCCTCCTTGTCGTTGAGCCACCGTGTCAGAGTGACATTAAACGAACCCTAAGGCGGTGGCGCATGCGGCAGAACACCGGATGTTCGCGCGAAATTTTACGCGATTTGACGGTTTCATTCGCGCGGATGGTGAACGCCGGGTTTCCGCATCCCTCGCCTTATGGTTTCGAATTGGTGGAAGGGCGCAAACGAGCGATTGCGAGCCCGCATCAATGGAAAATTTACGAGCCTTTCGATTCGTTCAAATCCCCCACAAAATTTCGCCGAATTAAGCTCAACGCAATCACTTGCGATTTATCGAGAGTTGCTAGGTCGAAGGCCCGCGGGGGTGCCGCCGGCTTGATCTAACACGCAAGGTCGCAAGATGCGTTTTCTGCTCCGCATCACATTCTGGCTCGGGCTGGTGCTGGTGCTCCTGCCACGGGACAAGACTCCCGAATCGGAGAAGGTGCCGCCGATCGGCGCCGCCGAGGCGGTGTCAGCCGCGACCGCGGCCGTCTCCGACGTGAGCCAGTTCTGCAAACGTCAGCCGGCGGCCTGCGAGGTCGGCGGCCAGGCTGCGACGATCATCGGTCAGCGGGCGCAGGACGGAGCGCGCAAGCTCTACCAGATCATCAACGACAAGAAAGAGCAGATTACCAACGGCAAGAATGACAAGAAGGCACCCGACCATACCGGCTCGATCGGCAGCATGGCGGAAGCCGATCTCGAAGCGGGGACGGCGCCGCACGACACCCTGACTCAGGACGATCTGGCGCTCGAATGGCGCGGGCCGGAGACGGCGAATTAGGGATCGAATCCTATCGATTTCGTGTCCTTGCCTCCCTATATTGGCCTGAGATCACACACGGGCCATCATGACGACTATCGACGAAATCAGGGACAATTTCGAGATTCTGGACGAGTGGGACGACCGCTACCGGTACGTCATCGAGCTCGGCCGCTCCCTGGAACCCATGCCGGAGGCGGAACACTCTGCAGATAACAAGGTGCAGGGCTGCGTCAGCCAGGTCTGGCTGTCGAAGCGGATCGATCGCGAGAATGGCACGCCGGTCCTGAAGTATCGTGGCGACAGCGACGCCCATATCGTGCGGGGGCTGGTCGCGATCCTGCTCTCGCTCTATTCAAACCGCACGCCGCAGGAAATTCTCTCGACCGACGCGATCGCGGTGTTCGACGAGTTCGGCTTTCGCGACCACCTGACGCCGCAGCGCTCCAACGGGCTGCGCTCGATGGTTGAACGTATTCGCACCGATGCGCGGGAGGCGCTCGCGGAAGCGTCCTGAAGCGGCGTTATTTCCGTTTTCTCTGCTGCTGCCCCAGCCCCATCTTCTTCGCCAGTTGCGAGCGGGCCACCGCGTAGTTCGGCGCGACCATGGGATAGTCGGCCGGCAGGCCCCATTTCTCGCGATACTGCTCGGGCGTCATGTTGTACTGGGTCCGCAGATGGCGCTTCAACGACTTGAAGCGCTTGCCGTCCTCGAGACAGACGAGATAATCCGGCGCGATCGACTTCTTCAGTGACACCGCAGGCTTCGTGGGTTCGAGCGGCGCTTCGTTCCGGCCCGAGGAGACCCGCACCAGCGCGCCATGCACCTGGCTGATCAGGTTCGGGATCTCGGCCGCCGGCGTCGGATTGTTGCTGAGATAGGCCGAGACGATGTTCGCCGTCAGTTCGATGAAGTTTTTGGCCGCCGCATCTGACACGGATGGACCTCAGGACCGCTGATCGAGGTGCGTGCGCAGCTCGTCGATCGAGGCAAAGCGCATCATGCCCTCCGGCATCTGCGCCTCGATCGAGCCGTCGGAATAGAGCGAATAGGCCATCCCGTCGACGACGCCCGATTTAAGTATGGTGACAGCCGGCTGCTCGGCCGGTCGCGGCTCGGGCGGCGGCGCAGCTTCGGAAGGGCTCGAGGGTGTGCGGGCCGGGGGTGGCGGCGGCGGCCGGCGGGGCGGAGTTGCTTCCTGCGGCCGCATGCGTTCGGGCTTCGGCCAGGCATCGTCGAAGCTCGGCGGCGGCTCCGCGGGCAACGGAGCCGCAGGCTCCTCACCCGGCGCGACGTCGGAAGCCTTGGCCTGCGCGCGCTCGCGCTCCTTGCGCGAGGTGGAAGTGAACAAGAGATTGCGCCGGCGCGGCGCCTCAGCCGCTGCTGGGGGCGCTTCCGGCACCGGCGGCACCTCGGCGCGCGCGCGCACCGCTGCTTCATCCTGCCAGGGCGGCGGCCCAGCCGGAGATACTGGAATCGTCAGCTCGGTCTTGGCGGCCTCGGCGAGGGCGGCTTCCGGCGCGGGCATCCCCACGCTCGCAAGGCCCGGCGGAAGCACCGGCCTGACCCGAACTTCGGACATTGCCGTCGTTGCGGCGAGCCGGCGGGCGATGCCCTTCAGCTCCCGCACGACGGCGTACAGGCCCATCAGTAACATCCCGGAGCAGACGCCGATGGTCCCGCTGAGTATGAGGGTGCTGCCGAGACTGAATTCCTTGAGCGAGATGCCCCAAAGGACCGTCAGGAGACCCGCCACAAAGGCGAAAATCCCCGCGATCAACAATGCCAGCGTCATCGAACTCACCCCCGGCCGCGCATGATCGCGCGACACCGCCTAAGCCACGATACCGTCATATCGCACGCCTCGCCAACGGCCAATTGCCCTAGCCGTTCCTTAAAATAGCAAAATCAGAGACTTATTCACATTCCCTTCAGCAACACCTCGCTAGCTCTATCAAAACTCCAGGATTCGGAAATTGCTGCGTTGCATCAGGAATTTAGCCATAATGCGCAATTACTTGGAAATGGAACTGCGCTATAGGGTTCCCGGGGAAAAGGGCCATGCGCACCAGCGCGGCCAAGAGGGGATTCCGGGTCACCGATAGCCATGACATCCATCACCACCTCGGCGATCGACACGCCTCTGGGGCGCTCGGTTGAGCGGACTTGCGACGACCTTGCCATGCTGGTGCTGGCGTCGGTCGCGGTCATCGCGGGGCTGACCTTCCGCGACTACGGGCTTGGCTGGGACGACTACACCCACGCCGAATATGCCGACCTCCTGCTGCGCATGTTCGGCTCCGGCTTCAAGGACACCGCGGCGCTCTCCTTCGCCAATCTCTACATGTATGGCGGCGGCTTCGACATGGTCGCAGCGCTTCTGCACAAGGTGATGCCGCTCGAACTGTTCGAGACGCGCCGTCTCGTCGGTGCCGTCGTCGGCGTGATCGGACTTGCTGTGACCTGGCGGCTCGCGCGCCGCATTGGCGGGCCACTTGCGGGCCTTGCAGCACTCCTGCTGCTCGCGCTCTGCCCGATCTTCTACGGTCACATGTTCATGAACCCGAAGGACGCGCCCTTCGCGGTGGCAATGATCATCCTGATGCTCGGTCTGGTGCGCCTGGCCGAGGAATATCCGCAGCCCTCGCCGCGCACGATTCTCATCGTCGGCCTCGGCGCTGGCCTGTCCATCGGCACGCGCATTCTCGGCGGCCTCTCGCTCGTCTATGCGATGATCGGCTTCATGCCGCTGTTTCTGGAAGAGCTGCGCGTCGAAGGCACCCGCGAAGCGATCCGCCGCTTCGCGCATGTCGTCTACGTGCTGCTGCCCGGCCTCGTGCTCGGCTATCTCATCATGGGCCTCATCTGGCCGTGGTCGATCATGGAGCCCGGCAATCCGTTCCAGGCACTGACCTACTTCTCGCATTTCTTCGAGAAACCCTGGAAGGAGATGTTCGACGGCGCGCTCGTGTCCGTGCCCGACATGCCATGGTCGTATCTGCCGACATTGTTCGCGCTGCAATTGCCCGAAGTGATGCTGGTACTGATGATCGGCGCCGTCATCGGCACCCTGGTCATCCTGCCGCGCCGCGAGGTTCCGGCGCGGCGCAAGACCATCCTGTTGATGCTGACGCTCGCTGCCACGCTGCCGCTCGTGATCGCGATGGTGAAGCGACCGGCGCTCTACAACGGTATCCGCCACTTCGTCTTCGTCATTCCGCCGATGGCCGTCCTGGGCGGCGTCGCCTTTGCCTGGGCCATGGAGCGCCTGCGGGCCAATCATCGCGCCTGGCAGCCCGTCGTGCTCGCGACCTTCTGCTTCGGCCTCGCGCTGCCGCTCGCCGAGATGATCCGCCTGCATCCCTATCAATACACCCACTTCAACCACATCGCGGGCACCGTGCGCGCAGCCGATGACCGCTTCATGCTGGACTATTGGGGTCTGGCCCTGAAGCAAGCCTCCGACGAGCTGCGCGAGCAGCTCATCGAGCGACAGGAAGTGCCGCCGCGCAATCGCAAATGGAAGGTCGCGGTGTGCGGCCCGCAGCGTCCCGCCCAGGTCGCGCTCGGCCCCGACTTCACCATCGGTTGGGATTCCAACGCCGCAGATTTTGCCATGACGCTCGGCGAGTTCTACTGCAAGGGCCTCACCGCACCGGTCCTGGTCGAGATCAAGCGCGACGACGTGGTGTTCGCCCGCGTCTACGACATCCGCGGTCGCAGCATTTCCAGCCTGCTGTCGATCCCCGCGCCGTAACAGGCCGATCGCCGACATTATCCCGTCGTCGCGTAGCCCGCATGACTGCCACGCTTTGAGCGCCTTGCTGCCACTTCCTCGCAGGACTAGGCTCCCCGCCAAGCAACGAGGTTCGGAGGGATTGCCATGTCGCCAGCGGAAGCGCGCCTGAAGGAAGCGCCGTCGAACATGACGGAGGCCGAGTGGCAACAGCGGGTCGATCTCGCCGCCTGCTATCGCCTCATCGCCCTCTATGGCTGGGATGACCTGGTCGACACCCACATCTCCGCCCGCGTGCCCGGCCCCGAGCATCACTTCCTCATCAACCCCTACGGGCTGATGTTCGACGAGATCACCGCATCGAGCCTGGTCAAGGTCGACTTGCAGGGCAATCAGCTCACCGAGAGCGAGTACAGCATCAATCCGGCCGGCTTCACCATCCATTCCGCGATCCACGAGGTGCGTGAGGATGCGATCTGCGTGCTGCATCTTCACACGCTCGACGGCACCGCAGTGTCGAGCAGCGCGGAAGGATTGTTGCCGCTGAACCAGACCGCGCAGCTTGTCACGCACGACCTCGCCTATCACGATTATGAAGGCATCGCGCTCGATCACGAGGAACGGCCTCGGCTTCAGAAGGACCTCGGCGACCACAACCACATGCTGCTGCGCAATCACGGCACGCTGACCGTCGGCCGCTCCGTCGCCTCCGCGTTCGAGCGCATGTATCACCTCGAGCGCGCCTGCTCGATGCAGGTGCGCACGCGCGCGCTCGGCACGCCGGTCTATCCGGTCGAGGAGATCGCGATCGAGAAGAACACCGAACTGCTCTCCAACCGCGACCGCGCCGAGTTGCGCTCCGCCCATCTGGTGTGGCCGCCTCTGCTGCGCAGGCTCGACCGCGTCAATCCGGGCTACCGGACTTGAGATTTGCGAGGATTCGTGTAGGATCTTCTTCGAACGACCTCTGCACGTTCTGGAATGAAACGCCGCCCAATTCCGGGCGGCGTTTTTATTTGGTGTAACTTCGTAGGGTGGGCAAAGCGAAGCGTGCCCACCTCTTCTCTCACAAATCCTGGAGAGACGGTGGGCACGGTGCTTCGCACCTTTGCCCACCCTTGCACCATGCCTCTATTTCACCTCCGCAAGCGCGGCGAGAATGCGGGCCCAGGAGCGAATGCCTTTCTGGAAGCTCTGCAGATCGTACTTCTCGTTCGGCGAATGGATGTTGTCGTCGTCCAGGCCAAAGCCGACCAGCAGCGAGTCCAGCCCAAGCGTGCGCTTGAAGTCGGCGACGATCGGGATCGAGGCGCCCGAGCCCATCAGCACGGTCTCCTTGCCCCATTCGTCCGTCAGTGCCTTCTTGGCTGCCGCTAGCGGCTTCATGTTCCAGTCGAGCGCGATCGCTGGCGCGGCCGAATGGTCGCCGAACTCGACCTTGCAGTCGGCGGGAATTCGCGCCGACACGTAGTCGCGGAAAGCCTTGCGGATCTTCGCGGGGTCCTGTCCCTCGACCAGGCGGAACGAGACCTTCGCCGACGCGTGCGACGGGATCACCGTCTTGGAGCCTTCGCCGATGTAGCCGCCCCAGATGCCGTTGACGTCGCAGGTCGGGCGCGAGGAGGCCTGCTCGATCAGCAGTCGCCCCTTTTCGCCGGCCGGGATCGACAGACCGATCGGCTTGAGGAACGTCTCCGGCGTCAGATTGAGCTTCTTCCACTGTTCGAGGATATCGGCGGGGAGATCCTTCACGCCATCGTAGAAGCCGGGAATGGTGATGCGGCCGTCATCGTCGAACAGTCCGCCGAGGATCTTGGTGAGCACGCGGATCGGGTTCATCGCCGCGCCACCGAACACGCCGGAATGCAGGTCGCGGTTGGCGGCCGTGATCTTCACCTCTTCATAGAGCAGGCCACGCAGCGACGTCGTAATCGCCGGCGTGTTGCGATCCCACATGCCGGTGTCGCAGACCAGCACATAGTCAGCCCTGAACTCATCCTTGTTGGCTTCGATGAACGGCACGAAGTTCTTCGAGCCCACCTCCTCCTCGCCCTCGATCAGGAAAGTGACGTCGATCGGCAGCGAGCCCGTCACCGTCTTCCAGGCGCGGCAGGCCTCGACGAAAGTCATCACCTGCCCTTTGTCGTCCTCGGCACCGCGCGCGACGATGATCTTGCGGCCGTCGGCATGATCGGTGACGACGGGCTCGAACGGCGGGCGGTGCCAGAGATCGAGCGGATCGACCGGCTGCACGTCGTAATGTCCATAGAACAGCACGTGCGGACGTCCGCTCGCCTTGCTCTTGCCGACCACGGCGGGATGGCCAGCGGTCGGCCTCACCTCGGTCGCAAAGCCGAGGCTTGCGATGTCCTTGGCGAGATGTTCGGCCGCCGCTTTGCAATCATCGGCGAAGGCCGGATCGGCCGAGATCGACTTGATCCGCAGCAGCGCGAACAGGCGCGTCAGGCTGTTGTCGAAATCCTTGTCGATGTGATCGAGCACGGACTGGAGCTGTGCATTTGACATTTTTCTCGTTCCTGACTGCTTGTGGTTCTCAAGACGCTGCTGCTTTTAGCGCCGCCGCGATTTTCGAGCCAGACACTCGGGCATCAGCGCCGCAGCAATCCACCCAGTGCGCCGCGCACCAGAGCGCGGCCGACCGAGCCACCGAGCTGACCGCCGACCGACTTGCCGAGATCGGCGACGACGCCGCCGACCACCTGATTTGTGACCGTGCGCGTCACGTCGCGCACGACGCGCTGGCCAGTGGTGAGCCGGGTGCGTCCGGTGTTGGTGCCGAAGATGGTACCGACGATCGAGCCGATCTGGCCGAGGATGCCGCCCCCGCCTCCGCTCGCCGGGCTATCAGCCGTCGCCGCAGTGCCGGCGATGCGCTTTTGCAGGATCTCATAGGCAGATTCGGAATCGATCGCGGTGTCGTATTTGCCCTTGACCGGACTTGCATCCATGATCGCCTTGCGCTCCTCCGGCGTGATCGGCCCGATCCGCGCCGAGGGCGGACGGATCATCACCCGCTCGACCATCGAAGGCGTGCCATTGCCTTCGAGGAAGGAAACCAGCGCCTCGCCCTTGCCGAGCTCCATGATCACCTTGGTCGTGTCGAGCTTCGGATTGGGCCGGAAGGTCTGCGCCGCGGCCGCGACCGCCTTCTGGTCGCGCGGAGTGAAGGCGCGCAGCGCGTGCTGCACGCGGTTACCGAGCTGCCCCAACACCCGGTCGGGCACGTCGATCGGGTTTTGCGTGACAAAATAGACGCCGACGCCCTTGGAGCGGATCAGGCGGACCACCTGCTCGATCTTGTCCATCAACGCCTTGGGCGCGTCGTTGAACAGAAGGTGCGCCTCGTCGAAGAAGAACACCAGCTTCGGCTTGGGCAGATCGCCGGCTTCGGGCAGCTCCTCGAACAGCTCCGATAGCATCCACAACAGGAATGTCGCGTAAAGCCGCGGGCTCTGCAGCAGCTTGTCGGCAACCAGGATGTTGATCATGCCGCGGCCATCGCGATCGGTCTTCATGAAGTCCTTCAGCGTCAGTGCCGGCTCGCCGAAGAATTTCGTGCCACCCTGGTTCTCCAGCACCAGAAGCTGGCGCTGGATGGTGCCGACGGTGGCCTTGGTGACGTTGCCGAAACCCTGGGCCGCTTTCCGGATCGGCGCCAGCGGATCTTCTCCGGCATCCGGCCCCTTCTTGCTGGTGTCGGGCACGATGGCATCGAGCAGTGCCCGCAGGTCTTTCATGTCGATCAGGGTCAGGCCGTTGTCGTCGGCGACGCGAAAGGCGACGTTGAGGACGCCCTCCTGCACGTCGTTGAGATCGAGCATGCGGGCCAGCAGAAGCGGTCCCATCTCGGTGACGGTCGCGCGCACGGGATGGCCCTGCTCGCCGAACACGTCCCAAAATACCGTCGAGAACTGGTCAGGCTGGAATGTCAGCCCCATGTCAGCGGCGCGCTTGACGATGAAATCCTTGGCCTCTCCCACCTCGGAGATGCCCGAAAGGTCGCCCTTGATATCGGCAGCGAATACCGGCACGCCCGCACGCGCAAATCCTTCCGCCATCACTTGCAGCGACACCGTCTTGCCGGTTCCGGTTGCCCCCGTGACGAGGCCATGGCGGTTGGCAAGCGCAAGCGTCAGCCAGGCGGTCTCGTCTCCCTTGCCGACGAAGATCTTGTCGCTGGTATCGCCGGGCTTGGTGTCTTGTGTCGCCATTACTCTTTGCCTTGGTGGGGAATGCGAATTTTGGGTTCCCTAGTTTAACGCATGTTGGGTGCCGATTGAACGGGTCAACGCACCACCCGAGATTTGCATATGTGACATCGTGAGAGATGAAGTCGGCCTCTCTCCGCCGAAAGTCTGAACGATAAGTGCGCACCGCGGCAATTTTTCGCTAATTCCATCTTTCGCTCTTGCATCGCTGCAACACTCCCTGCGCGATTCGTCGCCGCTCATGCGTTCGTCGCTTGTAATTCTTAACGCACCGGCTCAAGATCAATTTCAGAAGCAAGACTCCGGACTCGAACCGGCTGAGGGGCAGGCCACATGGACGAGCTGATCGGGCGGCTGGCGACAAACGCCAGCATCGATAGTGCTGTCGCCGAAAAGACGATAGGCATTATCCTGGGCTTCCTGCGCAACGAAGGCCCTTCCGATGGCGTTCAGGCTCTGATCGATCACATTCCCGGCGCCGAGGCGGCGATTGCCGCGTCCCAAAGCGGCGGCGGCCTGTCCCGTCTGATGGGCGGCGGCCTGATGGCCGTCGGTACCCGGCTGATGGGCCTTGGGCTCGGCATGTCCGACATTCAAAAGATCGCCCGCGAACTTTTTCGCTTCGGTCGGGACAAAATCGGAGCGGATGAGATGGGCAAAATCATTGCGGGGACGCCGGGCCTCAGCCAATTCGCCTGAGCTTTCGCATTTCATATTGAGCATCATGACATATCCCATCTCCGAGATTGAGGGCCTGTCGGCCTTCGCCGCCAGCAAGCTGAAGGCGCAGGGCATCCGCACTACCGTTGCGCTGCTCGAAGCCGCCAGTACCTCGAAGGGCCGCAAGGCGCTCTCCGCCAGAACCGGCATCAGCGAGCAGCAGCTCCTGGAGTGGGCCAACGTCTCCGACTACATGCGCATTCCCGGCATGGGCAAGGCCAAGGTCAATCTCGTCCGCGCCGCCGGCGTCACCACCGTCCGCGAACTCGCCTATCGCAACCCGTCGCGACTGGCGCAGAACATGCGCGAGGTGAACGAGAAGCGGAAACTCGTCCGCGTGATGCCGTCGGAAAAGTCCGTCGGCGACCTCATCGCCAAGGCTCGCAAGCTGCCGCCGAAGATTTCATATTAGACGCACATCGCCCGCGGCATACGGAGTCTGCTCGCAACAGACCGAATTTGGTGCCACACCTTCAGTGTCGTCCAGGCGAAAGCCAGGACGACACTGGGGATGCGTCTTGACTTGAACTCACCGACCGCGCAAAGCGACCGCATGAGCGCCCTGCCCTCGCACCCTGCCCCGTCCACTGCCGCATGGCTGCGGACGCTGCTGGCCAGGCCGGTCCCGGCCGTGATGGGCGTGCTCAACGTCACCCCGGATTCCTTCTCTGACGGCGGGCAGTTCATCGCGGCCGCCGAGGCACTGGCGCGGGCGCGCACCATGATCGCCGACGGCGCCGATATCATCGACATCGGCGCAGAATCCACCCGGCCCTACAAGGGCGCCCAGCCGGTCACGGCGGAGGAGGAGCTACGGCGGCTGAGGCCGGTGCTGGCGGAAGTGATCGCACTCGGCGTGCCGGTCTCGATCGACAGCATGAAGTCGGAGGTCGTGGCCTTTGCGCTGGACCAGGGCGTCGCGATCGCCAACGACGTCTGGGGCCTGCAGCGCGATGCCGGCATGGCGGCGGTCGTAGCGGCGAAAAAAATCCCGGTCATCGTGATGCACAACCGCGATAGCGTCGATCCAGCCATCGACATCATGCAGGACATGATGGCGTTCTTTCAGCGCTCGCTCGAAGTCGCGGCGCAGGCCGGCATCGCCGAGAGTTGCATCGTGCTCGACCCCGGCATCGGCTTCGGCAAGACGCCGGAGCAGAGCATGACAGCGCTCGCGCGCCTCAACGAGCTCAGCGCCTTCGGCCTGCCGGTGCTGGTCGGCGCCTCGCGCAAGCGCTTCATCGCATCCGTATCACCGTCGGAGCCGCAAGAGCGGCTAGGCGGCTCGATCGCCGCCCACCTCATCGCCGCGCAACGCGGCGCACGGATCATCCGTACCCATGACGTCGCCGAGACCCTGCAAGCCCTGCGGGTCGCCACCGCCATTGAGAGCAAGCCATGACCGATACCATCTTCGTCACCGGCCTCGTGATCCATGCCCGCCACGGCGTGATGGAGCATGAGACCGAGGTCGGCCAGCGCTTCGTCATCGACCTCGAGCTCTACGCCGATCTCCAGGAATCCTCGCGCACCGACCGGCTCGCCGACACCGTCTCGTATGCCGAGGTGGTCGCGACCACGACGGCGGCGTTCAAAAACACGAATTACAGGCTTTTGGAGCGCGCGGCCGGTGCAGTGGCCGATGCCATCCTGTCGCATTTTTCGCGCATCCGTGCGGTGAAGGTCACCGTGCACAAGCCGCATGCGCCGATCGCCGCCATCTTCGATGATGTCGGCGTGGTACTGACGCGCTCGCGGCACCCAAACCATGGCTAGTGGCCCGATTCTGACGTTCGCAGAAGGAAGCTCGGCAAATGGAGAGCGAACGTCAAATCCGGTCCGCTAGCGTGCTCATCGCCTTGGGCGGCAATGTCGGCGATGTCCGCGCGACATTCCGAAAGGCGATCACCCACATCTGCGGCATGGCGCAGGCGTTGCTGGTCGCGCGTTCCTCTGACTACACGACGCCGCCCTGGGGGGACGAGGATCAGGCCCCTTTCGTCAACGCCTGCATCGAAATCGAGACCAGCCTCGATCCGCACGCGCTCTTGTTCGTGATGCAGAAGGTCGAGCAGAAATTTGGTCGGACCCGCGACAAGGAGCGCCGTTGGGGACCGCGCACGCTCGATCTCGACCTGATCGCCTATGACGATGTGTCCTTGCAAACGCCGGAGCTGACGCTGCCGCATCCGCGCCTGTTCGAGCGCGCCTTTGTGCTGGTACCGCTCGGCGAAATCGCACCCGATCGCATGATTGGCGGCATCCGCGTGCGCGACGGGCTCGCCAGCGTCTCAACGCAGGGAATCGAGCGGCTTTCGGATACCGGCTAGCCAAAAACAACCGTTTGCAGGGACGGCCGGCCGTGGCAATTTCGTCCCCCAAACGAAAGTGTCCGGGAGTTTCCTGCCGAATGACCGCCGCAACTGACGATCTGCCGCTGGCAGCGGACTTCCCGCAAGCGAGTCACGAGGATTGGCGCAGGCTGGTCGATGGTGTGCTGAAGGGCGCGCCGTTCGAAAGGCTCGTCGGCAAGACGTATGACGGGCTGACGATCGATCCCCTCTATCCGCGCGCCAAGGATGTCACAGCCGTGGTGGGGCGGCCGGCGGCCGCGCCCTGGCAGATCATGCAGCGGATCGACCATCCCGATGCAACCGAGGCCAATATGCAGGCGCTCACGGATCTGGAGAACGGCGCGACAGGTCTGGTGCTGGTGTTTGCGGGCGGCAACGGCAGCCACGGCTTTGGCCTGGAACCGACGGCGGACGCGGTCGCAAAGGTTTTGAAGGACGTTCAGCTCGATGCCGGCATCGGCATCGAGCTTCAGGTCGGGCCGCAATCGCGGATGGCCGCGATCCATGTTGCCGAATACGTGAAGAGCAAGGGCATCGATCCCGCCGCCTGCGACATCCGCTTCGGCCTCGATCCGCTCGCGGCCTGCGCCGTCTGGGGTCACAGCCCCTACGCCTGGGAGGAGATCGTTCCCGCGGTGACCTCCGGGATCAAGGGCCTTGCGGCGCTCGGCTTCAAAGCGCCGTTCGCCTCCGCCGACGGACGCGTGATTCATGATGCCGGCGGATCGGAGGTGCAGGAGCTCGCCTTCGTGCTCGCCTGCGGCGTTGCATATTTGCGCGCGATCGAAGGCGCCGGCGTTCCCCTGGAGCAGGCACAAGGCATGGTCTACGCGCGGCTCGCGGCCGATGCTGACCAGTTCCTGACCATGGCAAAGTTCCGCGCGCTGCGGCTGTTGTGGGCGCGCATGGAACAGGCCTGCGGCTTGACGCCGAAGCCGCTGTTCATCGCCGCCGACACTGCCTGGCGCATGCTGACGCAGCGCGACCCCTACGTGAATATGCTGCGCGCGACCATGGCGACGTTCGCTGCAGGCCTTGCCGGCGCCAATGCCGCCACCGTGCTGCCGCACACGCTGGCGCTCGGGCTTCCCGACGCATTCGCGCGGCGCGTGGCCCGCAACACGCAGCTCGTACTGCTCGAGGAGAGCAATCTCGCAAAGGTCTCCGATCCCGCCGCGGGCGCGGGCGGCATCGAGGCGCTCACGACACAGCTTTGCGAGGCTGCCTGGACCCTGTTCCAGGAAACCGAAAAAGCTGGCGGCGCGTTTGCCGCGCTTCAGCAAGGCCTGATCCAGAGCAAGGTCGCCGCAACGCGCAAGGCGCGCGAGGCCAACATCGCAAAGCGCCGCGACGTGCTGACGGGCGCCAGCGAGTTTACGAATCTGCAAGAGAGCGACGTGGCCGTGCTGCCGGCGACACCGGTCGCGCTTGCACCTTATGGCGAGAAAAAGTTCAAATTTCAGGCGCTTGCACCAATCCGCCTTGCGGAACCTTTTGAGGCGCTGCGCGATCAATCCGACGCCAAGCTGAAGGCAACCGGCGCGCGGCCAAAGGTGTTTCTGGCCAATCTCGGCACGGCCGCCGATTTCACCGCACGGGCAACCTTCGCAAAGAGTTTCTTCGAGGCCGGAGGGATTTTGGCCGTCGACAGTGAAGGCTTTGCCGATCCGGAAGCGCTTGCAGCCGCCTTCAAGGCATCGGGTGCTGAGCTCGCCTGCCTTTGTTCCAGCGACAAGGTCTACGCGGCCCGTGCTGAAGCCTCGGCCACGGCCCTGCAAAGCGCCGATGCGAAGCATATCTATCTGGCAGGCCGGCCGGCCGAGAACGAGGCAGGCTTGCGCGCAGCCGGCGTCAGTGGGTTCATCTTTGCAGGCGTCGATGCCCTCGCCACGCTGCAAGATGCCTATCGACGGATGGAGAAGGCATGACCGAGACGAGCAAACCCGTTCTCACAGGCGGCTGCCAATGCGGCGCGGTCCGCTTCGCCCTGGCGGCCGCGCCGAACAAGGTCAGCATCTGCCATTGCCGGATGTGCCAGAAGGCGAGCGGCGCACCGTTCGCGTCCTTCGCCGATATCAACAAGACGGATTTTACCTGGACCAAGGGACAACCGTCGTTCTTCCGTTCATCGACCATCGCCCAGCGCGGCTATTGCCCGGCCTGTGGAACGCCGCTGAGCTTTGGCCGCATCGACGGCGAGCGGATCGAGATCATGACCGGCGCCTTCGACCGCCCGGATCACGTAGTGCCGACGCGGCAATATGGCACCGAATCCCGGCTCGGCTGGGTCGTCGGAATCGCAAACCTGCCGAGCCAGACCACGCAGCAGAATTACGGGCCGGAGAAGATGGCGACCATCGTCAGCCATCAGCATCCGGATCATGATTGAGGGCCGCGCGATGAGCCGCATTCCGAACTTCGCCGATGTCGCCTTTGAGCGAACCGCAACCACCGCGCCGACCGGCAGCGCCGAGCCGTGGCTGACCCCCGAGGGCATTCTGGTGAAGCCCGCCTATGGCGAAGCCGATCTCGTCGGTCTCGACTTCCTCGATACGTACCCTGGCATAGCGCCGTACCTGCGCGGCCCCTACCCCACCATGTACGTCAACCACCCCTGGACCGTCAGGCAGTATGCCGGCTTCTCCACGGCGGAGGATTCCAACGCCTTCTATCGTCGCAACCTAGCTGCCGGACAGAAGGGCCTTTCGGTCGCCTTCGATCTCGCGACCCATCGCGGCTATGATTCCGATCACCCGCGCGTCGCCGGCGACGTCGGGATGGCGGGTGTCGCCATCGATTCCATCTACGACATGCGCACGCTGTTTGCCGGCATTCCGCTCGATCAGATGAGCGTATCCATGACCATGAACGGCGCGGTGCTGCCGATCCTCGCGCTCTATGTCGCAGCCGCCGGTGAACAGGGCGTGGCGCCGGAAAAGCTCTCGGGCACCATTCAGAACGACATTCTGAAAGAGTTCATGGTGCGCAACACCTACATCTATCCGCCCGCGCCCTCGATGCGGATCATCTCGGACATCTTCGCCTACACCTCGCAAAAGATGCCGAAATACAATTCGATCTCGATCTCCGGCTATCACATGCAGGAGGCCGGGGCGACGCAGGATCTCGAACTCGCCTATACGCTGGCCGACGGCGTCGAATATCTGCGTGCGGGGCTTGCCGCGGGCCTCGACGTCGACCGCTTCGCGCCGCGCCTGTCGTTCTTCTGGGCGATCGGCATGAACTTCTTCATGGAAGTCGCCAAGATGCGCGCCGCGCGGCTGCTTTGGGCCAAGCTGCTCAAGCCGTTTGGCCCGAAGGATCCGCGCTCGCTCTCGCTGCGTACGCATTGCCAGACCTCCGGCTGGTCGCTGACCGCACAGGACGTCTTCAACAACGTGATGCGCACGACGGTGGAGGCGATGGCCGCAACGCAAGGCCACACCCAGTCGCTGCACACCAACGCGCTCGACGAAGCGCTCGCGTTGCCGACCGACTTTTCCGCGCGCATCGCTCGCAATACGCAGCTCTTCCTTCAGCAGGAAAGCGGCACCACCCGCATCATCGATCCCTGGGGCGGCTCCTATTATGTCGAACGGCTGACGCGCGATCTCGCCGCGAAGGCCTGGGGCCATATCCAGGAGGTCGAGGAGCTCGGCGGCATGGCCAAGGCCATCGAGGCCGGCGTGCCGAAGCTGCGCATCGAGGAGGCGTCCGCCAAGACACAGGCCCGGATCGATGCAGGCAAGCAGGCGGTGATCGGCGTCAACAAGTACAAGCCGTCAGATGAAGCGCCGATCGAGATCCTGAAGGTGGACAACACCAATGTCCGGCGTTTGCAGATCGACAAGCTGGCGCGGCTCAAATCCGAGCGCAATCAGAAGGACGTCGAAGTCGCGCTCGCCGCGTTGACGCGCTCGGCCGGCGAAGGCAACGGCAATCTGCTCGCGCTCGCGATCGACGCGGCGCGCGCGAAAGCAACGGTCGGCGAAATTTCCGACGCGATGGAGAAGGTATTCGGCCGCCACCGCGCCGAGATCAAGTCCATCACCGGCGTCTACAAGCGGGAGGCGTCCGCCATGGGCAGCCAGGTTGAAAAGGTGCAGGCGCTGATCGACGCCTTCGAGGAGGCGGAAGGCCGCCGTCCGCGCATTCTCGTCGCCAAGATCGGTCAGGATGGCCACGACCGCGGGCAGAAGGTGATCGCGTCGGCCTTTGCCGATATCGGCTTCGATGTCGACATCGGGCCGCTGTTTGCCACCGCCGATGAAGCCGCGCGCCAGGCGGTCGAGAACGACGTTCACATTCTCGGCGTCTCCTCGCTGGCCGCCGCGCACCTCACGGCGGTGCCGGAATTGAAGGCGGCGCTGAAGAAGCACGGCCGCGAGGACATCATGATCATCGTCGGCGGCGTGGTGCCGCCGCAGGATTACGAAGCGCTCCATGCAGCCGGTGCGGAAGCGATTTTCCCGCCGGGCACCGTGATCGCGGATGCCGCCGCGGAGCTGATCCAAAAGCTCAACGCCCGGCTCGGCCACAGCGCCGCGGCGGAGTAGATCGACGAGGCTGACGGCTTTCCGGCAGAGAACCAGAACGCGCCTTGCCGCAACCAACCTTCACGATCGGGTGTCCGCCCGGCGCGTTCTGCGTCGGTTCATCTTGTGGCACTTATGTCATGGCGCGGTCATGCCGGCAGCGTTTAAAACAAACATGAATTCATGGGTACTGAAGTGACATACCATTGTGCAACTGCGGGCGCAGGGCGGTTCTTGCATATGATCGCGATCCTTTCAGCCGTCGCGATGGCCTCGCCGTCACATGCGGCTGATCCCAAGCCCGATGCGATTATCAAGAACAGGACCATCGAAGCCCGCGTGCTGCTCGACGACCAGATCAAGGCCGACCCGGCGCTCGCTGCCGATTGCCTCGCCGAGGGCAAGAAGTGGCTCGAGAAGAATGCCGCTGATGCCGCCGCCTCGCGCAAGCAGGATCCGCAGTTCTTCCAGAACGGGGGCTGGGATTTCGAGCGCAAATACACGATCCGCTCGGTGGTTGCCGACCGCTATGTCAGCCTGATCCGCGCCGATTACATGGACACCCACGGCGCGCATCCGAATTCCGGCGTCGACACCATCCTGTGGGACAAGGCGCAAGCCAAGCGTATATCGATCCGCCCGTTCTTCAGCGAGACCGCCGACAACGGCGCGACGATGAAGGCGATGCAGAAGGCCGTGATCGCCTCGCTTCGAATCGAGAAGAAGAAGCGCGATGCGGGCGAAACGGCCACCAACGAATGGTTCAAAGGCATCGAGCCGAGCCTGCTCAAGATCGGCGCCGTGACGCTCGCGCCTTCAACCGAAGCGGGCAAGAGCTCCGGTCTCACCTTCCACTATTCGCCCTATGCAGTCGGCCCCTACGCCGAGGGAGAATATGTCGCCTTCGCACCGTGGGAGACCCTGAAGCCTTATTTGACGCCGGAAGGCGCGCGGATTTTCGGTGGCGCGCGACCGAAGGGCGACGAAGACAACGGGCAGTGATTCGTCGCGGCAAGAGCGCAGCGTTGCTCACAGCGCAACTGGTCCGGCCGGCTTGCCGCGCTGGTGCAAAGCTGCCAAAACTGTCGCAATAGACGGGGCGCCGACGTTACAGGCACCGCTGGAAGGTCCTCATGTCTGCCATCACGCGCCGCGCCTTCGCGGCATCGTCTGTCGCCGCCGCTCTTGGACTGAAGCGCGCACGCGCGGAGACCTATCCGGCCCGACCCGTGACATTGATCGTGCCGTGGGGCGCGGGCGGCGCCACGGATGCGACTGCGCGCATTCTCGCGGGGATGCTGGAGAAGGAACTCGGTCAACCTTTCAACGTGGTCAATCGGGTCGGCGGCTCAGGCGTCATCGGCCATACCGCGATCGCAACTGCCACTCCCGACGGCTACACGATCGGCATGCTGACCGTGGAGCTCACCATGATGCACTGGCAGGGGCTCACCGACCTGACGCCGCGGAGCTTCACGCCCCTTGCCATGATGAATGAGGACGCGCCGGGCATCCAGGTTTCGTCCTCCTCGCCTTACAGGACCGCCAAAGAATTGGCCGTGGCCATCAAGGACGCACCGCTTGGCAAGTTCATTGCGTCAGGGACGGGTCAAGGCGGCATCTGGCATCTCGCCCTGATCGGCTGGATGCAGGCGATGGGACTGCCGGCCAACCAGGTCGCCTGGGTCGCTTCGAACGGTGCCGCTCCCGCAATGCAGGATCTCGCGGCTGGCAACATCGATCTCGCCACCTGCTCGGTGCCCGAGGCGCGCCCGACCATTGAGGCCGGCAAGGTGCGCAGCCTTGCTATCATGGCGCCGGCGCGCAACCCAGTTTTCCCGAACGTGCCGACGCTGAAAGAAGCGATAGGGGTCGACTATTCGACCGGCGGCTGGCGCGGCATCGGCGGACCCAAGGGCCTGCCTCCGGAGATCGCGGCCAAGCTTACGACGACGGCGAAGAGGATCTTCGACTCCACGGAGTTCAGGGCCTTCGTCGCCAACCGCGGCTTCGGCTTGGCGTGGCGCGATGCCGCCGAGTTCGCCGACTTCATGGACAAGGGCGATGTCCAGATGGGCAAAGCTATGAAAGCCGCCGGCCTCTCCAAGTCGTGACGTGTCGAGCATGGCAACGCCTGCTGCCTTGATGCCGGCTCTGGCCCTCGCCTGTCCCGCCCGGCCGTTGTAAAGCAGGGCATGATTCAGAAGAAGGCTTCGCTCGACGTCAAAGCCCTCGCCCCGGACGTCCGTTCCGGCAGCCGCGCGGCCCTCGCCCGCGCCATCACGCTGGTCGAGAGCCGGCGCAGCGACCATCAGGCGGCCGCCCGCGAACTGGTGCAGCAATTGCTGCCGGACACTGGCAAAGCGGTTCGCGTCGGCATCACCGGCTCGCCCGGGGTCGGCAAGTCCACCACGATTGATGCACTCGGCACCCATCTGATCTCGCAAGGCCATAAGGTCGCCGTGCTCGCAGTCGATCCGTCCTCGGCGCGCAGCGGCGGCTCGATTCTCGGCGACAAGACACGCATGGCGCGGCTCTCGGCGTCCGATCACGCCTATATTCGCCCGTCGCCGTCATCGGGCACGCTGGGCGGTGTCGCTGCCAAGACGCGCGAGGCGATGCTGCTTTGCGAGGCCGCCGGTTTCGACGTCGTGCTGGTCGAGACCGTCGGCATCGGCCAGTCGGAGACCGCGGTCTGCGACATGACCGATTTCTTCCTCGCATTGATGCTGCCAGGCGGCGGCGACGAATTGCAGGGCATCAAGAAGGGCCTGGTTGAGCTCGCCGACATGATCGCGATCAACAAGGCCGACGGTGACAACCTCAAGCGCGCCAACATCACCGCCGCCGACTATCGCGGCGCGCTGCACATTCTCAGCCCCCGCTCCGAGCATTGGCATCCGCCTGTCGTGACTTATTCGGCGCTGACCGGCAATGGCATTGCCGAGCTCTGGCAAAAAATCCTCGATCATCGCAAGGCGATGAGCGCGTCGGGCGATTTCGTCCAGCGCCGGCGCGAGCAGCAGGTGAAATGGATGTGGTCGATGCTGGAGCAGCGCATGCTGTCCCGGCTGCGCACCGAGGCCTCCGTCCGCGCCAGGGTGAAGAAGATCGAGGCCGAGGTGGCCGATGGCCGCGTCGCGCCGGCGCTCGCCGCCGAGCACATCATGGAGCTCCTGCAATGAGCGGCAAGCTTCGTGTCCTCCTCACCGGTTTCGGTCCGTTCCCCGGCGCGCCCTATAATCCGACACAGCCGCTGGTCGCGCGGCTGTCGCGGCTGCGCCGCCCCGCGTTCGACGGTGTCGAGCTTGCGACCCACATCTTCCCGGTGACCTATGCCGCGGTCGACCGGCAATTGCCGGAGGTCCTCGCAAGAGTGAGGCCCGATGCGCTTCTGATGTTCGGCCTCGCCGCACGCACCTCATACCTGCGCATCGAGACCCGCGCGCGCAACGCCGTCACCATGCTGTGGCCCGATGCCGCCAATACCCGTTCCCGCAAAGGCGCGATCGCAGCGAACGCAGACGCGATGTCATTCGGCCCGCACACTGCAAAGCTGCTGCGGGCTGCGCGATTGAGCGGAATCGACGCGCGGGCCTCGCGCGATGCCGGCGCCTATCTCTGCAACTACCTGAGCTGGCGCGCGATCGAGAGCGTGAATGCCGGCGGGCCGAAGCTTGCGGCGTTCATCCACATCCCGCTGCTGGCACGCAGTGGCGCGTCGCGACGCAAGGGAGCCCCGCGCATCGCGCTGGAGGAGTTGGTCGACGCCGGCGAAGCGATGCTGATGGAGATGGTGAGATTAGCGCGGCATTTAGCGAATTCGTAGGGTGGACAAGGGAGCGCATGCGACGTGCCCACCACTTCTGCATCCCCGGCGATAAAAGAGGTGGGCACGGCGCGCGAACAGCACGCCTTTGCCCACCTTACGGCACCGTCCTTGGGTAAACATTTAACCCTACCAGCAACAATCGTCAGGCGGCTGGCCGCCCTGCCCCATTTCTGCGCTACCTAACGCTCGCGGATGCGTCCCGCGTCCGCCGGAGGACGCGTTATGGAGCTCAATCGCCGTCATCTCATTGGAGCTTCCACCGCCGGCATCGCCGGTGCGCTGGCCATGCCTGTCGATGCAGCACGCGCGGCACCCCTGACGTCCGCGCTGGGGCGCGACGCCACGCAGTATGGCGTCCGGCCCGGCAGCAACGAGGACCAGACGCGCGTCCTGCAACGCGCCATTGATGAAGCAGCCCGCGCGCAAGCGCCGCTGGCGCTGCCACCCGGCACCTACCGGACCGGATTGTTGCGACTTCAGAGCGGCTCGCAACTCGTCGGCGTGCGCGGCGCGACGAAGCTCGTCTTCACCGGCAGTCCCTCCATGGTCCTCAGCGAAGGGGCTCATTCGATCGGGCTCACCGGCATCACTCTCGACGGTGGCGGGATCGCGTTGCCGACGCGGCGCGGCCTCATCCACTGTCTCGGCGGACGCGACGTCCGCATTCTCGATTGCGAGATTGCGCGCTCCGGCGGCAGCGGAATCTGGCTCGAACAGATTGCCGGCGATGTCTCCGGCAACATCTTCACCGACATCGCCGTGACGGCCGTCGTCTCCTTCGATGCCAAGGGTCTGATCGTCTCGCGCAACACGATTTTGGGCACCAACGACAACGGCATCGAGATCCTGCGCACGGCGATCGGCGATGACGGCACACTGGTTGCCGACAACCGGATCGAGGACATCAAGGCCGGCCCTGGCGGCTCCGGGCAGTACGGCAATGCCATCAATGCCTTCCGCGCCGGCAACGTCATCGTGCGTGGCAACCGCATCAAAAATTGCGACTACTCGGCGGTGCGCGGCAATTCGGCCTCCAACATCCAGATCTCCGGCAACAGCGTCAGCGACGTGCGCGAGGTCGCGCTCTATTCGGAGTTCTCGTTCGAAGCCGCGGTGATCGCCAACAACACGGTCGACGGCGCGGCTGTCGGCATCTCCGTGTGCAATTTCAACGAAGGCGGCCGCATCGCGGTGGTTCAGGGCAACATCATCCGCAACCTGATCCCGAAGCGCCCCATCGGCACCGCGCCCGATGACGATGCCGGCATCGGCATCTATGTGGAGGCCGACACCTCCGTCACCGGCAACGTGATCGAAAACGCGCCGTCCTACGGCATCGTCGCCGGCTGGGGCAAATATCTGCGCGACGTCGCGATCTCGGGCAACGTGGTCCGCAAGACCCTCGCCGGCATTGGCGTGTCCGTCGTGCCCGGCGCCGGCACTGCTCTCGTCAACAACAACATGATCTCCGAGACCCCGCTCGGCGCCATCGTCGGCCTCGACCACGCGCGAACGGTGACGACCGATTTGTCGGCTGACGGCGCCCAAAGGTTTGCGCAGGTGGTGGTCGGCGGGAATGCGGTGAGGCGATAGGCACGGCCGTAGCTCATAGACTGTTGACAACACGCACGCTGCCGTCATCCTGAGGTGCGAGCCGCGCGGTGCAAAGCACCGCGCGGAGAGCCTCGAAGGATGACGTTGTGGGCATCTACGTCTACATGCTGAGATGTGCGGATGGCTCCTACTACATTGGAAGCGCCACCGGCGAAGACACGTCCAAGCGGTTGATGAGCATAACGCCAGCGTTCATCAGGGATATACCTATTCGAGGCGACCAGTCGTTCTGGTGTGGTCGGAGTATTTCGATCGCATTACGGATGGCATCGCGACCGAGCGACAGCTCAAGGGCTGGAGCCGCGCGAAGAAGGAAGCGCTCATTCGTTCAGACTGGAAAGCTGTGAGCCATTTCGCGCAACGACGCGGAGGCGCGCCGAGGCCCAAGAAGTAATATCCGATTGGATACAGCCGGGCCGTTCATCCTTCGAGGCTCGCCATGCGGTGCGTGGCACCGCATGGTTCGCGCCTCAGGATGACGGAGCTAGAGAGACGCTCCAACTCTTGGGAGCGCCGCCACCTAAAACGCGTTCCGCAGCAGCGGATATTTCGCTTCGATGCCATCGAGGCTGAAGGTGAATTCGATCACGCGTTCGGGGATTGCGGCCGCTAGCTCGGGGGCGATCGAGGGTTCGGCGATTTCGGCGAGCGGTTCGGGCATGCTGGTGAGACCGACCGGCACGATCGTCTCCGGCACGATGTGGACGGCCTTCGGCTGCACGGTCTGGGCGTGCTCGCGCCTCACCGTTTCGCGTGACAAAGCCGCCGGCGACCAGCCTAACGCGAACGTCCCGACAGGACTCATCGCGGGCACGTCGGCACCGTCGGCGAGCGCCCGCCATGTCTGCACGGCGCGCTTGGCTTCTTGGATGTTTTCGAGAAAAGCAACTTCGGAGTGATAGCGGCGCCAGCGTCCGGTCTCGAACATTTCAGTGAGATGTTCCAGCCGCTGCTCGGCGAGTGCGCACCAGCGCTCCGCGATATCGCGGCCGCAAGCCACGCCTTGGCGATGTGTCATGAACCAGCCCGTCAGGAGAGAGCCACGGACGCAGGACGCAACACAGACGAATCAATTTAGACGTGACGGGATTATTTTGTGGAAAAGTTTTGACTTGTCCAGCGACGGCGCAAACTTCGGGGCAAAATTCCGTAGTCGTGCGGAGATTTTGCGGGCTTTGCTCGTCAAGCCCCACACAAGCATGACGGTCCTGCAGCGAAAAGCGCGAGTCGGTCGCAAACAATCGTCAGCGGTGACTCAACCGGGGGCTGAACAGAACGCGCTTCGAAGATCGAAAGCCCCAAAAAGAAAAGACCCGTCCGGGGGGACAACCGGACGGGTCAAGCCATATGGGCGCTTGGGGTGGATGGGCGCTCGCGCCTGATATGACTGATGGGGAGGGATGACCGCTCCCACATCATTTGGTCGTGGCACAGGGCCGAACGTTCAAAATACGCCGCGTGAATTTTTAACCTTCGCAGGTCCGCGCCCGCTTGCCGACAACTATCGCGCGGCCGGTCTATCCGCTTGAGAAAGCGCGGATTTATCGCCGGCACCGGAAAGCGAGGGTTGCTCCAGCGCGCGTGTTCCGGGCTCTTCGCGACGTTCCGACGCATCTTCACGTTTTGTTGTCCCCGGCACTGCCGCAACCGGCGTCGAACCATCGACGGCAACTGCCATGACCGCGGCATAAGCATCGGCCTCTCCGTCGCCGAACAGATCATCGCGGCCCGGCGTTCCCAAGTCGCGGGCGGTTTTTGCGAGCGTCAGGCGCAGCGCCTCCGGCTTCAAGGCGTAGTTGCGCGCCAGAAGCAGCGCGGCGACACCGGAGACGTAGGCCGCCGAAAAGGAGGTGCCCGACGTCATCTGGTATTTGCCGTCCGGCGCCGGAAGGAAGATGTCGACGCCGGGCGCGGCGAGTGCGATGTGGCTGCCGCGATTGGAGGCGGTAAACAGCTTGTCCTGCGCATCGGTCGCGCTGACCGCGATCACGTTGGGATTGGCCGCCGGATAAAGCGGCGGGGATTTCGCGCCGGCATTGCCGGCCGCAGCAACCAGCAACAATCCGCGCGCGGCAGTCGCCGCGATGGCGCGCTCGATCACCGCATCCTTGGGACCGGCAAAGCTCATATTGACGATCTGCGCGCCGTGCTCGACGGCGTAGTTCAGCGATCTCAGGATCACGTAGGATGAGCTCTCGGCGCCTCCCGTGGTGCCGCCGAAGGCGCGGATCGCGATGATGCGCGCTTCGGGCGCGCTCCCCATCAGACGTGCATGTGACACGATCGCCCCGGCAATGCCGGTGCCGTGGACGTGCGGCCCTTCCTTGCTGCCGAGCGCGTCGAAATTGTCGGCGATCGAGTTGGCAAGCTCGGGATGGCTGACGTCGATCCCGGAATCGATCACCGCGACCGTGACGTTTGCGCCATGCACCAGCATATGTGCCTCCGGCAGGCGGAGCTTTGCCAGCGCATATTGCGCGGGGTCGCCTTCGGCAGGCACCCCCGCCTTCTGGTCCTGGAGCATGTAACGGAAATTCGGCTGTACCGAGCGTACGCCGTTCGCAGCAGAAAATTCGCGGCGCACGGTGTCGTAGGGCCGGCCGTCGGTGATGCGGAACAGCCCGATGGTGGCGCCGATCAGCGGAAAGCTTTCCGTCGTAATGCGGGTCAGACCGTGGCTGCGCGCAAGCGCGTCGGCCTCGGCCGTCGAAAGGTTGCTGTCGAGCTCGGCCACGAACTCGTTGGTGAAACTACGCGACGTGGTGGCGACCTGGACCGCATTGCGGCCGGAATTGCCGGCGCCCTTCTTGCCCGATTTACCCGAACCGCCGCCGGCTGCATTCGCCTGGTTCAGACATTCGCCGTCGGCATCGCGATAAGGCCCGCTACAGGCCGGATAGAGATTGGGCGAATAGCGTACGTAAGGGAGCACCGGAGTCGGGGCCGTGCGCGCCGTCAGCCGGGGCGTCACCCTGGGTCCGCGATCGACGCTGGTCACCGCCCGCCCGGTGACGACGGGGCCGGCGCGCCCCGTCACCGTCGAGCTGATGGTCGGCACGCGAGAGGGAATATTGATCGTTGGCGTGCGCATGATCGCCTGCGCGTGCACGACCTCGCCGCCGAACGCTCCGAGCAGGAGAACCGCGCCTACCGACGAAGCCCAGGCACCTGCTCTCGACACGCTTTCGGACTTACGCGTCATGACCTCAGGCGCTTAAGGCGCCGCCACGGCGAGGTTGACGATCTTCTCGCGCTGCATCCTGCCGACCAGCGCGGCGAGCTCATCGTTGTTCATCGCCTTGTTGAACTGGAGGCGGAACATGCCGCCCTTGGCACCGTCGACGATCGAGGCCTGGTAGGTGTCGAGCAGCGTGGTGATATCAGCAACCCGTGCGTCCGGCGTGAACCGCACCAGCGCATGCGCTGAAGCCGCACGCGAGGCCCCGAGCTCGCGCGTGATCGGCGCGTCCGTAGAGAGCGAGGCAGTCTGGAAGGTCGAGTTCTGGTTCGTCACCAGCACGGCCCCGATGACACCGGCCTGCAGCAGCAGCGCGATTGCGCCGAGGCTCGCCGACCAGGCAAGCGTGCGTGGCGACAGGCTTGCGAAGAAGGTGGAGATGCGCGTCGAGAGCGACACCGCACCGGGCTCGCGCGCGGGTTCCGCGTCGATCGCGGCGAACAGCTTCTGCATCGCGCGGGCCGACGGGGCACCGAGGCTCTCGTTGAGATGAATGGTCCCTTCGTATTCGCCGCGGATCGCGGCGTACTGCCTGGCCAATTCAGGATCGCGGGCGAGCGCGTCCTCGACCCGGCGTGCGTCGCGCGGGTTCAGCGTGCCGGCGGCATGCCATGGCAGCAGCATCTCAATTTCACTGGGCTCTTGCTCCAGCATCTTCTTGCTCAATGCCATCATGGCCAGCCTCGTTCAACACCGGCTGCCTTGAGCAGCTCGGCCAGTTTCTTGCGCGCATAGAACAAGCGCGTCTTCACTGTGTTCTCCGGTATGCCGACGATTTCGGCCACTTCTTCCACGGACTTCTCGTGGTAGTAGACGAGATCGACGATTTCCCGATGTTCCGGCGACAGTGCCGTCAAACACTCTCGCAACGCTTCACTGGTATCCTTCTTCTGCACCGCCGTTTCCGGATCGTCGGACTGATCCTCGATCGCGTTGGCGGCCTCTTCGTCCAACTCAAGATCCTTCCTGCGCCGAAGCGCAGACAGGGCCTTGAATCGGGTGATTGCCAGCAGCCAGGTGGAAACAGCGGATCGCCCCTCGAACTTTCCGGCCTGACGCCAGACGTCGAGAAACACCTCACTGATCAGGTCCTCAGCGACCTGCTCATCGCGCACGAGCCGGAGCCCGAAGCGATAGACCCTGACATGATGCCGCCCGTACAGCACCTGCATGGCGAGCCGGTCGCCTTGGGCGATCCGGGCGATCAGGACTTCGTCCGAAGCCGCCTGTGTCACGCTCAAAGGCCGTCTCGCAAAGTTGGTCGGGTCGAAACGGCAGGCGGTTCGACGGGTGGCGCAAGATTCTTCAGTCTACCGCAGTCGTACGGGGACGTGTGTGATGTACCCCACACACGCATGTATTTCTGCAGCCCTTGAGGGCACGCCAAAAATGGTAACATAATACTATTACTTTTCCCTGCGGAGCGCCCTCAGGCGCGGCCCGATCTTACCAAGCCTCGATCCATGACGCAGCCTCGTGCAGGCCGGCCAATTGACTGTATTTCTGGACCTTAATCGTTGACCGTATTTGTGGGCCAATACTGGCCCATTCCCTGGCCTATCGCCGACAATCCCTAATCGCTCGCTAATTTCCGTGTCGGATCAAGGCCCTTACCCGGCCGGCCGGCCCAGATTCGCATCGCAAGGATACCAAACCTAAAGGCTTGCCACGTAGATTTTTGGACTGACATTCACCAATGGCAGGTTCATGAGCACGGCCGCGACATCCATCCCGGAGCGGAATGCCGCAGAGGTCGCGGATCTCGTCCTGTCTTCCGACCAGGCCGCGCCTGAGGTCGTCGCACGCCGCATGCGGCAGCGGCGCCAGATGTATGTCGGCCAGGCCGCGAGCTACTCGCTCGGTGCATCCGTCCTGCTGATCTACGCCTATGGCGGCGCGGTCTCGATGATCGTGCCGTCGATGTTCTGGCTCGGCGGACTGATGATCATCGGCAGCTTCGCCGTGCTGTCGGAGGCCGGCGTCGGCGAGCGCTACAAGGACCACTACCTCACCGTCTTCCAGATCTCGGCGCATATGGCGCTCCAGCTCATCTTCCTGATGGCGGTGCCGACGATCGGGGTCGCCTTCATCAGCGTGCTGTTCCTGATCTTCGCCTTCGGCACGCTGCGCATGACCTCACAGCAGGCGATGCTGACCTGGGCACTCGCCACCGTAGGGCTCGGCTTCGTCTTCCTGATCTCCGACCTGCCGATCGGCCTGCCGGTGACGAGCCGGCTCGAGCGCCTCGCATCGATGATGTGCTTTGTCCTGGTGATCGGCCAGTGCGCCTTCCTCGGCCTGTTCGGCAGCACGCTCCGCAAGATCCTGTATCGGCGGAGCATCGAGCTGAAGGCCGCTTATCGGCGCATCGAGGAACTCGCCGAGCTCGACGAGCTCACCGGCTCGCTCAACCGCCGCTCGATCATGCGCGCGCTCGATGAGGAGATCGCTGGCGCGCGCGAGGCAAAAACGCCCTGCTCTGCCGCACTCATCGATCTCGACTGGTTTAAGCGCATCAACGACGTCCACGGCCATCCGATCGGCGACGAGGTGCTGCGCACCTTCGCCATCACCATCTTCGCCAATATCCGCCCCAGCGATCGCTTCGGCCGTTACGGCGGCGAGGAGTTCCTGCTTTTGATGCCGGACACGTCGGGCGAGGCCGCCGCGCGCATGCTCGACCGCCTGCGCATGATCGTGGCCGAGCTCGACTGGAGCGCGTTTGCGCCCGCCATGCATGTGACGATTTCCGCGGGCGTCGCAGCGCTGCGCGACAGTGATAATGCCGACACATTTCTCGCGCGCGCCGACAGCGCGCTCTATTCCGCCAAGGCGCAAGGACGCAACCGCACCGCGACCAGCTGACCAATCCATTTTTGTCCGGCAGCTCCGAAAGAACTGCCGGACCAAACGCTCCAGGACAGGGCCATGAGATCGAAACCCGCCAAAGACTCCACCAAGGTTTCCGAAAATCTGCTCGACGAATTGCAGGCGACGCTGTCCCACGGCACGGTTGCGCGCCGGGTCGAGACGCTGCGCCGCGTCACGGATCTCTTCATCAACAGCGCGGTGGACTATTCCGACGACCAGGTCGCCGTGTTCGACGACGTCTTCCAGTGCCTGATCGACCATATCGAGACCTCGGCCAAGGTGCTGCTCGCCGAGCGCCTCGCACCGATCCACACGGCACCGGCCATGACCATCCGCACGCTCGCGCTCGATGATGTCATCGACGTCGCCGGCCCCGTGCTGTCGAAGTCGGAGCGCCTGGACGAGGCGACCCTGATCGAGATCGCACGCAGCAAGAGCCAGGCACATCTCAAGGCCATCTCGATGCGCCGCGTGCTGTCCGACGCGCTCACCGACGTGCTGGTGGCGCGCGGCAATGACGAGGTGGTGCAGTCGACAGCCAAGAATCCCGGCGCGAAATTCACGGAGATGAGTCTCACCGAGTTGGTCGGACGCGCCGAACGCGACGACGACCTCGCAACTTGCGTGGGCCTGCGCCCGGATCTGCCGCGCCATTACTATCTGAAACTGATTGCGAAGGCCTCCTTGAGCGTGCGCAGGAAGCTCGATGCCGCCAATCCCGGTCAGTCCGACGCGGTGCTCGGCGCGGTCCACGAGGCGGCCCAGCGCGTACGGGCGGCAACCATGACGCGGCAGACCGAAATGGCGCGGGCACTGGTGAAATCCCTGTTCGAGGACGGCCGTCTCAACGAGCACCAGGTGACGGCCTTCGCCGAACAGGGCAAGTTCGACGAGGCCAATGCCGGACTTGCGGCGCTTGCGGGTGTACCGGTTGCGATCGCCGAGAACATGATGATCGAAAGCCGCACCGAGGGTGTAATGATCCTCGCCAGGGTTGCCGGCATGTCATGGTCGAGCGTGCGCGCGATCATCGCGATGCGCGACAAGCTGTCCGGCGGCGATCCGACCGACTTGCTGAGCGCGCGCGACACCTACGAGGGTCTGCGCACCTCGACCGCGCAGCAGGTGCTGCGCTTCCACCGCATGCAGCAGAGCACGGCGCCGGCGTAGCCGGCGCTAGTACTTCAGCACTTTTGAGCCGACCACCGCACCGATCGCTGCGACGAGCCCGGCGGCGAGTGTGTACCAGGTCGCCACGAACAACGGCGAGTCGTCGGTGCAGTGCGAGGCATAGAGCGTCGCCGCCAGCCCCGCCGACAACAGGCCCGCGAGCGCGCCGGCAAGCGCAGGCCGCGACGGCGCGCCGTGACGCAGGCCGAACAGCGCGCCCGCGAGCAGCGGCAGCGACATCGCGGGAATCGCCGACAGACACACTCTCGAATTCTTGCCGACGAGACGCATCGTCATCGGCATCGCAGGCGCCATCATCATCTCGCCGCCGATCGCGACCGCAAGCAATGCCACGGGGAATAGCAGCAGCCAGCCCCAGCCGCGCATCAAGGCCTCGGGCCGTGACAGATGCAGGCTGATCGCGATCGCGGGAATCGCGAGCGACAGCGTGACCGCGAACTTCATGTCGAAGAACGGATTGTGCATCGCGCTCATCACGTCCGGCCTCACGCCGAGGAAGGTAGCGAAGATCAGGATTGAGAGCGGTGCGGCCACCAGCAGCGAAAGCGCCAGCACGGCGCCCACCTTCGGCGCGCGATGAGCGTTGTCGGCCGCGAGCGTGCGAATGAGTTGATCAGTATCCATCTCATCTGTCTCGCAGTTTGGCGGTAAGCGCGGCCAGCCCCCGATGCAGCGCGACGCGTACCGCGCCTTCGCTCATCGACAACTTTGATGCAGTGTCCCTGATCGAGGTGCTGTCGACTGCAATCGACTGCAACACGTCGCGCTGGCGCTGCGGCAGCGTGGCAAGCTGGGCCGCGACCTCGCCTGCGGACGCCGTCTCCTGCGGCGCCTCGCCCGGCAAAGTCTCGGCGAAATCGTCGATATTGACGAAGATCCGCCTGCCCCGTCGCCTCAGGGCGTCGATCAGCTTGTTGCGTGCGATTGCGAACAGCCAGGGCGCGAAAGGCGCTTCGCTGTCCCAGGTATGCCGCTTCAAATGCACCGCCAGCAAAATGTCCTGCACGATATCCTCGGCTTGATCGGGAGGCTGGCCGGCCCGCGCGAGGCCACGCCGGGCGGCAGCCCGGAGCACCGGCGTGACCGCCTTCAGCAGGCGATGATACGCCGCATCATCCCCTGCCATGGCCGACCGCATCAGGCCGGTCCATTCGTCCTCACGTTCGCGCACGCGCGCCCCTCACACGGCAATTCGGCCGCTCTTTCAATTTGTTACGCTGGCCGCGCCTGATCACGAAATCGTGATACCATGACAACCGTCGCGTCGCCCCACGGTCCGGTCCCGCCGGCAAGCCCGGCAGGCTCATAACACCGTTCGGTCCGCGTCGCACTCGCCAAGCCGGCCGCATGCGCCGGATTGCCCCGTTTTCGCCCGCTCAAACCCGAAGATTCCCATTTTCTGCCGCGCTGTGGTCATCTCCCGGGGGCTGTGTTCGCTCCGGGCGGGCACATTGGGGAGATCGTCAAAATGATCAGAGCCAGCGGGCTTGTCGCTTTCGTTCTGAGCGCCGGACTTTTTCTGTTATCCGGCGGCGCCTCGCAGGCAGCGCCGACCGCGTCCACGTCGGACAATACCGACGGCGCGACCAAATCGGCCGAGACCGTCACACCAGCCAAACACCGGCGTCACTCCGCCCGTCACCACACTAGCAAAACAGCGGAGAAGTCGTCCGACGACAAAACCGCCAAGAGCACCGCAAAAGACACGGCAAGCACAGCGCCCGGTGATACCGCCGCGCCGGCCTCGAGCACGATGCCGCCATCGGTCGCCAACGCCAATGCGCAGTTCGCCTCTGCCGATACACCGACGGCCGCGGCAGCCACCGCCATGACGTCGCGGGCCAATGACAACGTGCAGGCCGCGGCCGATCAGGCGACCGCCGCGCGGGCGTCGGACAGCCAGATGGCCGCATCGGATCAGCCGGCCGATGCCACCCAGCAGCCGGACAATCCGCCCGCGCAAAAGACCGTCGTTGCGGCAACCGACGCACAGCCGCGCCCGGCTCCGGTGATGGCTGCCGCGAGCAACGAAAACTCGGCCTGGGACCAGAGCTCGCTGATCGGCAAGATCTTCATCGGCGTTGGTGCACTCCTGACGCTGGCCTCGGCCGCGCGCATGCTCATGGCCTGAAGCCCGGCTTGATTCTTGGACTGAACCGGTTCCCCGGGATGCGCGGCTCACGCGTCCCGCCGGACGCTTTCGCCCTCTTGAAGCGCACCCCGCCAGCGGGCACATTGCCCGCCGAAATCGAAAAATGCGTGGGTGGAGCATGAGCACGTTCGAGCACATCATCGTCGAAAGCAAGGGTGCGGTCGGCATCATCAAGCTGAACCGCCCGAAGATGCTCAATGCACTATCCTTCGGCGTCTTCCGCGAGATCGCCGCCGCCGTCGACGATCTGGAGGCCGATGAGGCGATCGGCTGCATCGTCGTCACCGGCAGCGAGAAGGCATTCGCCGCGGGCGCCGACATCAAGGAGATGCAGCCGAAAGGCTTCATCGACATGTTCTCGGAAGATTTTGCCGCGATCGGCGGTGACCGTGTGGCGCGCTGCCGCAAGCCTACCATAGCGGCTGTGGCGGGCTATGCGCTCGGCGGCGGCTGCGAGCTTGCGATGATGTGCGACATCATCATCGCCGCCGACACCGCGAAATTCGGCCAGCCCGAGATCACGCTTGGCACCATTCCCGGAATCGGCGGCACGCAGCGCCTGACGCGCGCGATCGGCAAGTCCAAGGCGATGGATCTCTGCCTTACCGGCCGCATGATGGATGCAGCGGAAGCCGAGCGGAGCGGCCTCGTCAGCCGTGTGGTGCCCGCCGACAAGCTGATGGACGAGGTGATCGCGGCCGCCGAGAAGATCGCCGCGATGTCGCAGCCTGCCGCCGCAATGGCCAAGGAAGCAGTGAACCGCGCCTTCGAGACCACGCTCGCCGAGGGCATGCAGGTCGAGCGCAACCTGTTCCACGCCACCTTCGCGCTGGACGATCGCTCGGAGGGCATGGCCGCCTTCATCGAGAAGCGCAAGCCGCTGAACAAGAATCGGTAAGGCTGGTGTAAGGCTCGCCATGCCTTGGCGAAAAATCCTGTGACGTAGCTGCAACAAGCACGGATTTCATGGGACATTGACCCGCGGCAGTTTGCCTGCGGGACCGGCGCTGGTTAAACAGGTAAGAGGGCCGCCGTCGCTGGGGGCGGACAGCCGGGGTTGTTACGGGATCGCATGAACGGGCGTGCCGCCAGAACTGGCCGCGTGGGGACGCGGCGTCGATCAGGCGTGGGTCATGTCCTTGTCACATGGGCCGCGCTGACGGGCGCCTGCGCCCTCCCCAGAGCGGCGCTGGCCGAAGCGCTGCCGGAAGCCTTGGCAAAAGCCTATCAGACCAATCCGCAACTCAATGCCGAGCGGGCGCGCCAGCGCGCCACCGACGAGAACGTGCCGCAGGCGCTTGCGGGCTACCGGCCCCAGATCGTGGCAAGCCTGAGCGCCGGCCTGCAATCGGTGCGCAACCTGCTTCCGGACAACACCATCCAGACCGCAACGCTCAAGCCCTGGACCATCGGCGTCACCGTGACGCAGACCCTGTTCAATGGTTTCCGCACCGCCAACAGCGTGCGCGTCGCCGAGTTGCAGGTGCAGTCCGGCCGCGAAGCCTTGCGCAATGTCGGCCAGGGCGTGCTGCTTGATGCCGTCACTGCCTACACCAACGTGCTCGCCAACCAGTCGCTGGTCGAGGCGCAACGCTCCAACGTCGCATTCCTGCGCGAGACGCTCGCCGTCACCCAGCGCCGGCTGAACGCGGGCGACGTCACGCCAACCGATACTGCCCAGGCCGAGGCACGCCTCAACCGCGGGCTTTCCGATCTCAACGCCGCCGAAGTCGCGCTTGCCATCAGCCAGGCAACCTACGCCCAGGTGATCGGCAATCCGCCGTCGCAGCTTCGGCCCGCCGAGGTCGTCGATCGCTATCTGCCGCGGAGCCGCGAGGATGCGCTCGCCATGGCGATCCGCGAGCATCCGGCGGTGATGGCGGCAGGCTTCGACGTCGACGTCGCCTCCACCAATATCCGCGTCGCCGAAGGCGCGCTGCTGCCGAGCGCCAACGTGCAGGGCAGCGCCAGCCGCAGCCGCGACTCGGACCAGACGCTAGGCACC
The DNA here is from genome assembly GCF_055791185.1 of Bradyrhizobium ingae. NCBI lineage: Bacteria > Pseudomonadati > Pseudomonadota > Alphaproteobacteria > Hyphomicrobiales > Nitrobacteraceae > Bradyrhizobium > Bradyrhizobium ingae. The sequence continues at coordinate 69,125 of NZ_JBVUBB010000030.1, read as the reverse complement.
TTCGCCACCGACCAGGCCTCGATCGTCGCCAACGTCACCGCGCCGATCTATGACGGCGGCCAGGCCGCGTCGCAAACCCGGCAGGCCAAGGAGGTCACCGCGCAAAGCCGCCTCGTGCTCGATCAGGTGCGCAACCAGGCGCGCACCGCCGCGACCAGCGCTTGGGTTGCGAACGAAGGCGCCAAGATCGCGGTCTCGGCCTCCGAGTCCGAGGTGAAGGCCGCGACTGTCGCCCTCCAGGGCGTGCAGCGCGAGGCCGCCGGCGGACAGCGCACCACCGTCGACGTGCTCAACTCGCAAGCCGACCTGATCCAGGCCAAGGCCCGCCTGATCGGCGCATTGCGCGACCGTGTCATTGCCTCCTACACGCTGCTCAGCGCGGTCGGCCACCTCGACGTCAAGACCCTGAGTCTCAACACGCCCGACTATCTGCCCGAAGTGCATTACCAGCAGGTGCGCGATGCCTGGCACGGCCTGCGTACCCCGTCGGGACAGTGAGTCCGGCGGGCTCCCCGAAATATCGAAAACAACCCCATGCAAAGTAGAACGGCCTCGCCGGGCAGGATTGTCGCGTCGGGCAAATCGGCCGCCAAATATCCATCCTGAGCGAGACGCGCAATCGCGCTTCGCTTCAACGCCAGATCAACTCGCGCTAGAGTAGCGGTCTACTGTCGACCGACTCATCTCGCGAGGCCATTTGATCTCCAAAATCTTTCGTGGTGCGGCCAGGCTGTGCGGTGCCCTTTTGCTGCTGGTGGTCGCTGCGGTCATCGCATTCCGGCTGGCGGCGGCTTTTCGCGAGACCGCAGGCCGCACCGATCTCGCGCCGTCGAGCGGGCATTGGGTGACGACACGCTCGGGCGACGTCTTCATTCAGGAGAAGGGACCGCTTTCGGGAATCCCTGTCGTGCTGTTTCACGGCACCGCGGCCTGGAGTGAATTGTGGCGGGCGACCAGCGATGCGCTCGCAGCCGGTGGTTATCACGTGATCGCGCTGGATCTGCCGCCGTTCGGCTTCTCCGATCGGCCAGGCGGCTACACGCGACAGGATCAGGCCGAGCGCGTCCGCGACGTGCTCGAGAAGCTCAATGCGGCGCCCGCGATCATCGTCGGCCATTCCTTCGGCGCGGGTGCTGCGACCGAGCTGGTGCTGCGCTTCCCGGCACGCGCCCGCGCGCTGGTCTTGGTCGATGCCGCGTTGGGGCTGACGGCTGAGCCGTCCGATCCACCGGCGGTGCTGGGTCCGAAATGGCTTCGCGAAATGCTGGTGTCGCTGACGGTCACCAATCCGCTTGCGACCAGGATGCTGCTGCAATCGCTGATCGCAAGGAAGGACCGCGCCTTGCCCGAATATGTCGAGATCCTGCAACGGCCGCTGACACGCCAGAACTCCACATCGGATATTGCGGACTGGCTCTATTATTTCACAGGCGCGGACCGCGGCGCGATGAGCGCTGATCGCGCCGCCTACACTCAGCTCAAGCAGCGCGTTGCGATTCTCTGGGGCGAAATGGACACCGTGACGCCGCTCGCGCAGGCGCGCGACTTGAACGCTCTGTTGCCCCAGGCGCATCTCGCTCTGCTGCCCGGTCTCGGTCACATTCCGCAGATCGAGGATCCCGGCCAGTTCAACGACGCCCTGCTCAAGGCGCTCGGGACACTCTAAACTCGAACGAGATTCGGACTTACCGGAGGGATCATGGACGTCATCCGATTGTGCGCCTTTGGCTATGCTGCGCTGCTTGGTTTTGTGATCCTCACCGGTTACATCCCCGCCTTCATCGACCAGAACGACATGATCTTCGGCCTGTTCCGCCGCACCTGGTACGCCGACGGCCTGCATCTCGTCTCCGCGCTGTGGGCGCTCGCCTCGGCGCTGACCTCGCGCCGCGCATCCGAACTGTTCTTCCAGCTCTTCGGCGTGTTCTATTTCGCCGACGGGGTGCTCGGCCTCCTCACCGGCAGCGGCTATCTCGATTTCGGCATCCTCATCAACGGCGTGCTGAACCTGCCCCTGTCGACCCGCATCTTCGCCAATGCGCCGCATCTCGGCCTTGGCGGGCTTGCCATCCTGATCGGCTATCTCCTCGCGCCGCGCACGCGACCGGCCCATGCCTAAACAACCTGCGTTTAGGAGGCTTGGCCGCATCATCCTTGCTCTCCTCGCCCTGATCGCCGTCGCGATCCTGGGGCCACTCGCCTATATCGAGGGAAGCTGCCAGCCCGCGACCGAAGCGGCATCAGCCACGACACCGGCAGCGGCGCTGCCGCCGATCGGCGAAAAGGGCTATCGCCGACCGCTCGACAACACCTACTTCACCTTCCCGGAGTGGTACATCGTCTATTCCTTCGAGGATTTTGGCCGCTTCCTCGAGCGGTCCAGCGAGAGCCATTTCGGCTATTTGCGCCACATCCTCGGTTTCTGGCGCAGCTTCTGCACGATCAACCGCGCAGTTCCGGCGAGCGCTGAATCGCGCTTCGATGTGAAGATGATGATCTACGTTATCGGCATCAGCTACTCCACCGAATACGCGATCAAGGGACTTTACGAGAACACCATCGGGCGCGCCTTCGAATGGATCAGGGGCGAGAAGCTCACGCCGCAGGATGAATATGCCCGCACGGTACTGCAGGACTATGCTGCCTTTCTCTACACCATTCCCTGGTACAAATATCCGTTCAGCGACACGCTGAACGGACTGTGGGCGATCTCGGCGCCGACACCGAGCAAGCTGCGCACATGGGAGCGCGACTTCGTGCTCGGCACCGAATATTTCATCAAGATCGGCTATGCCGCCGCGATCCAGAAGGCGCTCGATGCCAGCGACGACGACGAGCCGCGCGACATCATGTTCGTGGTCGCAACGCTGCCGCAGGACGTGCTTGGCTCCGAGCCCCGCATCACCTTGGTCCGTACGCTGTCGCCGGACTGGCAGCTTGTGCAGGCGCCGCGCTACAAGGCGCTGAGCGAGATCCTGAACAAGCTGCTCGACGGCGGTCACCGCCTGGCCGAGATGGCCGGCAATCGCGAGATCCTCATCACAGTGATCGCGCCGAAAGGGACGGCTCTCGATATTCCCGACACCACGGAACTGTTTTCACTGGATCTGGACGCCAAACCCGGCTTCCGCAGAGCCGGCCTTAAGGCTAGGATCGATCGGCTCGTCGAGATCAAGCGCGAGCTGACGACGAAGGGTGCGAGCCTTGAGCACTTCTACGACTATTAGCCCGACAACGCCGCGGCCGCTCCGCAGGATCGCGTTTGCGGTCTCACTCGTCGTCACGGGCTGGCTTGCGCTCGTCGTTGCCCTCACCTTTGGTGCCGCGCCCGGCCGCTCGCTGGCCGTGATCGGGCCGCAGACGCAGGCAATCGCGGCAATTGCGAAGGCCGACGGCCGCGTGCTGGCGTCGAACGCCTATGTCACCATCGCGCGATCCAATGCAGCGGATTTCGTCAGCCGGCTCTACGCCGCCGGCGCCCTGCTCGTGCTCGATGCCGAGCAGGCCGGCGGCTGCAACGGGCTCGCGCCGAAGCGAAGCTGACGCGGCCCGGGGTCTTGGTGCTTTCGGGGCAAAGCGGACATGAGCCAGCGGACAACCTGCGCTCAGTCGGGCGAGAATGGACCCGAAGCGGACATCGTTGACGAGCTTGGAATAGTGCGCCGATACGACCGTTTGTTCGCTATCTCCTTAAGACCGAGGCAATCAATCCACGCTATCGTCTCGCGTCCTTCAAGATGGTAACAGTTGGCAACGAGGATAATGTCTTACTACTTCTTCGCTGCCTGTCTGGCCGTATTAGCCTTGAGTTTCGAGCTATCGTTTCGCCGAGCCTGGAATCTGTCGCGGAACTCTGAGCTGCTTGGCCCGGCCCAGCGGCTCGCAGTACGGCGGCGTGCGCTTTGGCCCGTGGGCTGCGGGCTAATTTGCATGCTGCTTGGGTGGATCTTACTTCAATTTAGTCAAGATAAGCTTGTTCTCAATCTAATAATGCTTAGTGCTTCTTTCCTCGCAGGATCGTTTATTGGCGTTGTGACCGGGATCACGAAGCGGGTCTGAAGCATCCACACAGAAAGATAAAAGTGCATCGATCTATGGCCGCCGACAAGCGATCATGGCTTTGTCATCGGCCTGTTGACGTCCAGTTTTGCCCCTTTGCGACATAGTGCGCTACCGCACGAACTTGGTCGCTAACCGGGCGAAAGCGGACGCAGCCTTCGTTGGTTCCACCGACGGTTATGAGTACATGGCCTGGTAGGCTTTATTTGCGGAGCACGATCTCCGCGCAAACGTGTTCCGCGTTTGTCGCCAGGGAAGACTGCTGAACACTTGTCCGGATCGTGCCTTACGAGCCGTATTTCTGATACATCGTGTTGGTGAAGAGACCGGCCGGGTCGTACTTGCGCTTGGCCGCGAAGAAGTCATCGATCTGCGGATAGGATTTCTCGAGCTGGTCGCGCGAGTAATAGAGCTGGTACGGCAGGAAGAAGCGCCCCTGATTGGCGATGGTGAGGTCGATCAGCTCTTCCGTCACCTTCTTCATGCGGCGGTTGCCCTCATCGTCCGTCGGCTGGTTGATGTAGAGCACCAGCGAAAACGCCGGCTCCGGCGAGTAGGTGAGGAAATTCTCCTCCTTGTGCACGATGCGGACTGACGCGTTCAACAGATTTGTCTTGTTCTCGAGCATGATCCTGCGCATGCCGTCGACGAAGGCGACGAAGTTTTTGCGCGGGATGAAGTATTCGTGGAGGATGTCGGTCTCGTCCTGCAACGCGTTGCGCAAGTACGGCACGGAGTCGTGCATGGGATTGTTGCGACTGACGAGGCAGGCCTCTCCCGAGGCGATCGCTTTGGCGCGGGTCACCGTGCAGGTCTCCATCCGGTGCTCGATGTGCTTCTCGGACAGCCACTTCAACTCCTGGAAGAATGGCCCCTGCTTGGAGAGGTTGATCGTGAGCCGCCTGAGCTTGGTGCTGCTGACCTCGCCGAGCTCCTCGATCGCGAAATCGCTGCCATCGACCTTGGTGTAGGTGTAGAGCAGCATTTCCTGGAGGAAGCTGCTCGGCGCGGTCGAGAGGTGGCCGTACATCAGGCCAATATTGGTGTCCTTCTCGATCTCGCCTGCGAACAGCGCCGGGAAGGCCTTGTAATCGAGTACGCGCCGTCCGGTCTGGTAGACCGTGTTGTCGGCGATATCGAGCTCGGCCTCGACGATGACGCCGAACAGGCCGTAGCCGCCGACCACGAGATTGAACAGCTCCGGCTTCTCGGTCGGCGAAACGCTCTGGAGCGAGCCGTCCGCCAGCATCACCTTCATCGCCTTGATCGAGCGGGCCAGCGCGCCGGCCTGGTGGTCCATGCCGTGGGCATTGACCGAGATCGAACCGCCGACGCTGAAGATGTCGGTCGACTGCATCGCGCGCACCGCAAAGCGGGGATGCAACGCGATCTGAATGTCATGCCATGTCGCGCCGGGCTGTACGGTGACGCTGCGCGCCGCCTCGTTGAGCGTGATGCGATTGAAGCCGCGCATGTCCAGCACGATGCCGCCCTTGCGGAAGGCCTGGCCGCCCATGGAGTGTCGCACACCTGCTGTCGTCACCGGCAGCTTGTTGGCGCGCGCAAAGGCCAGCGTTTTTGCGATATCATCGACGGTGTGCACCTCGACCACGCCGTAGATCTCGGTACGGTTGAGGCAGCTCGCATCATTGATGCTGCCACCGAGCTGCGACCACGTCACGCCTTGAAGCGGCGCGATCGCCCTCACCTTGTCCAGGTCGATCTTGGCCTGTTCGCCGACGTCATCCGCGGCCCGGCAGTCCTTCGGACCGGTCGGATCGGCCGCGAGCGCCTGAAGCTTGCGGAAGCCATAAACACCAAACAGCGCGACGAGGACGGCGGCGGCCGAGACGCCGGTTTTGAATTTGCCGAAAGATTTTTGCATAAAGTGATTCCGGTGGGAGCGAGATGATCCGGGAGCGCGGATCATTAGTCAAACCGCCAGCCGCCCGGTTCAAACCCGTTTGCATGAACGACCATGAAAAGCTGCCGCATTCATCTGACGGGAGCATCGGGCTCCGGCGTCACGACGCGCGTCGACGGCGTCCGGCCCCTTGCAGAACTTGTCGAACAGCTATGCAGCGACGTGAAGCGATTATCTGGCCGGACGTGATATCGTCAGTGACATGTCCCCTTGGGGACAACGAAGCAAGGAGACAACCATGCTCACCCGACGCGGCGTTCTGCTTGCTTCCCTGGCTGCCGGAGTCACCATGACCAGCAAGGCCCACGCTCGCGCGTCGCAGCCGTCGACATCAGTCAATTTCGACGTCCCGGCCCATGCCTGCGACTGCCACACCCACATTCACGGCGATCCTGAGAAATTCCCCTTCTTTTCGGGCCGCGTTTATACGCCGGAGCCGGCCTCGCCAGAGGAGATGGCGGCCCTCCACAAGGCGCTGCATATCGAGCGGGTGGTGATCGTGACGCCGAGCGTCTACGGCACGGACAACTCGTCCACGCTGTTCGGCATGAAGGCACGCGGCGCCACCGCACGTGGCGTAGCCGTGATCGACGACAAGACGTCAGAAGCCCAGCTCGACGCGATGCAAGCCGACGGCTTCCGCGGCATCCGCATCAATCTGGCAACCGGCGGCATCAGCGATCCCAATGTCGGGCGCGCGCGGTTCACGGGTGCCGTCGAGCGCATGAAGGCACGCGGCTGGCATGTGCAGCTCTATACCACGCTGCCGATGATCTCCGCGATCAAGAACCTCGTGCTGGCTGCGCCCGTGCCAGCCGTGTTCGATCATTTCGGCGGCCTGGAGGCGTCGCTTGGGCTGGAGCAGCCTGGATTTTCGGACCTGCTCGAACTCGTCAAATCCGGCAAGGCCTATGTGAAGATTTCCGGTGCCTATCGCTCGTCAACGCTCGCGCCCGATTATCAGGACATGGTGCCGTTCGCCCGCGCCCTGATCGCTGCGAATGCCGACCGCATCGTCTGGGGCACCGACTGGCCGCACCCCGATTCAAGTCATGTGGAGGGACGAAAGGCCACCGACATCGCGCCGCTTTACCAGATCGACGACGGCCGCCTGCTCAACCAGCTCCCGGTCTGGGCGCCGGATGCCGAGACTCGCAAGAAGATCCTGGTCGACAATCCGGCGCGGCTCTACGGTTTTTGATTCGTCACCGAAACCTGCGATCGATGTGGAACGTGCCCCCGCGCCGCGCAACGAAAGCGTTGTAACGCGAACACATTGTTGCAACGAAAGCACAACGCGGCAACGGCTCACATGAACGTGTTCGTGTTCCCGTTCGCTTTTCACCCGTTCGGTTGAGGCAACGATTCACGTTCGCCGATACGCACGTACAAATTTCATTTGTTCGTGCGGTCGCATGTCATTGTCTCACTATTTTGCCGCGCTCCTCTCCGGCGCTGGAATTGGTTTCACTGTCGCAGCTCCGATCGGGCCAATGGGCATGCTGTGCATTCAGCGCACATTGGCATCCGGCATGGCCTCAGGGTTGGCAACGGGCTTTGGTGCAGCAACCGTGCATCTTGCCTATAGCGCTTTCGCGGTTCTCGGTCTGGGCTCGGTTGCTCAGCCATGGGTTGAGGCGAATGCGGTGGGCTTCGGCTTCGTCTCGGCCCTTACGCTATTGTGGTTCGCGGCCCGGACGCATCGCGCCTCCGCCGCGCTTCAGGACGGGCGCACGATCGACAACGTCGACCTCGCGCGCGCCTATCTCAGTGCCATTGCGCTCGGCCTGACCAATCCGCTCACCGCCATCCTGTTCCTGGCGGCACTGCACGCGTTCTCGACGCAATCCGCCGCGCCGCCGTTGATCGCGGGCGTGTTCGTCGGCTCTGCGATCTGGTGGGCGGTTCTCAGCACGATGGTGGCGACCGCGCGATCCCGGCTGACGCCTCGGATGCTGTCATTGAGCCACCGGTTCGCCAGCCTGATGCTGCTCGGGCTCGGCACCACGATGCTGATACGGATCGCGCAGCGGATGTTGTGAGGCCGTCAGCGGGCGCGGCGCGAGAAGAAGGAGATCAGGACCGGCAGCGTCACGAGGATCACCACCGGCGCAAGCATCATGCCGGTGACGACGACGACCGCGAGCGGTTTTTGCACCTGCGAGCCAATGCCTTCGGACAGTGCGGCCGGCAGCAAGCCGACGCCGGCGACCACGCAGGTCATCAGCACGGGCCGGAGCTGCAGCTCGCCGGTGCGCACTACCGCGGTCATGCGGTCAAGGCCTTCCTCGATGAGCTGGTTGAACTGCGAGATGATGATGATGCCGTCCATCACGGCGATGCCGAACAGCGCGATGAAGCCGATCGCCGCGGAGACGCTGAACGCCGTGCCGGTGATCAGCAGACCCAGCACGCCGCCGAAGATCGCCATCGGGATCACGCTCATGGCGAGCATCGTGTCGGTCATCGAGCCGAAATTGAACCAGAGCAGGACGCCGATCAAGGCAAGCGAGATCGGCACCACGATCGACAGCCGCCGAATCGCGTCCTGGAGGTTACCGTACTCGCCGACCCACTCCATGTGCGAGCCCGGCGGCAACTGCACCTGCTCGGCGATCTTCTGCTGCGCCTCGCGGATCGCGCTGCCGAGGTCGCGCTCGCGCACCGAGAACTTGATCGGCAAATAGCGCTCTTGCTGCTCCCGATAGATATAGGCCGCACCCGAGACAAGGCTGATCGTTGCAACCTCGCTCAGGGGAATTTGCGTGACGGTGCCATTCGGCCCGGGCGTGCCGATGCGCAAGTTCTGGATCGCCTCCGCGCTCTTGCGATATTCAGGCGCCAGGCGAACGATGATCGGGAAATGGCGATCCGAGCCCGGCTCGTAGAGATCACCCGCGGTGTCGCCGCCGATCGCGACCTTGATCGTCGCATTGATATCGCCGGGCGCAAGGCCATAGCGCGCCGCCTTGGCGCGGTCGATATCGATCTGGATCGTCGGCTGCCCGAGCGAGGTGAACACCGCAAGGTCGGTGACGCCCTGAACCGTCGACAGCACCGACTTGATCTTGTTGGCGGTGTCGGTCAGCGCCTTCAGGTCGCTACCGAATAGCTTGATCGAGTTCTCGCCCTTCACGCCCGAGACGGCTTCGGAGACGTTGTCCTGGAGATATTGCGAGAAGTTGAACTCGACCCCCGGGAAGCGGTCGTCGAGTTGCTTGAGGAGTTGCGCGGTCAGCTCTTCCTTGTCGTGAGTCCCCGGCCACTCGCTCGCGGGCTTGAGCGGCGCGAAGAACTCGGCGTTGAAGAAGCCTGCAGCGTCGGTGCCGTCGTCGGGACGGCCGTGCTGCGACACGACGGACTCGACCTCCGGCCGGGCGCGGATCAGCTTGCGCATCTCGTTGACGTAGGTGTTGCCCTCCTGGAGCGAGATGGTCGGTGGCAACGTCGCGCGGATCCAGAGATTGCCCTCTTCCAGCTTGGGCAGGAATTCGAGACCGAGCAGCCGGCCGAGCGCCAACGTCATGACGACGAGGCCGATGGCACCGCCCAGCACGATGTTGCGGTTACTGACCGCCCAATGCAGCACCGGCGTGTAGATCCGGTGCAGGAACAGCATGACCTTGGTCTCGGTCTCCTCGACATGGGCCGGAAGGATGATCGCGGAGAGCGCCGGAGTAACCGTAAAGGTCGCGAGCAGGCCGCCGGCGAGCGCATAGGCATAGGTACGCGCCATCGGGCCGAAAATGTTGCCTTCGACGCCGGACAGCGTGAATAGCGGCAAGAAGGCTGCGATGATGATGGCAGCGGCAAAGAAAATCGAACGCGACACGTCGGCGGCGGCCGACAGGATGGCGTGGCTCTTCATGCCAAACAGCGTGTCCGCCGAAGCGTGCTCGAGCTCGGAAAGCGGCGTGGTCTGGGTCAGGCGGCGGAAGATGGCCTCCACCATGATGACCGTCGCGTCCACGATCAGGCCGAAATCGATGGCGCCGACCGAAAGCAGGTTGGCCGACTCTCCGCGCAGCACCAGGATGATGACGGCGAAGAACAGCGCGAACGGAATGGTGGCGCCGACGATCAATGCGCTGCGCAAATCCCCCAGGAAGATCCACTGCAACAGCACGATCAGGAGAATGCCGACCACCATGTTGTGAAGCACGGTGTGGGTCGTGAGATCGATCAAGTCCTTGCGGTCGTAGATGCGCTCGATGCGCACGCCGGGCGGCAGGATGGTCGAATTGTTGATCTGCGCCACGAGCTGCTCGACGCGCTTGATGGTCGGCGTGCTCTGCTCGCCGCGGCGCATCAGCACGATGCCCTGCACGATATCGTCGCTATCGTCGAGGCCGGCGATGCCGAGCCGCGGCTTCTCGCCGACGGTGACGGCGGCGACGTCCTTCACCAGCACCGGGTTGCCGCCGGTCTGCGCCACCATGGTATTGGCGAGGTCGTCGATCGATCGGATCAGGCCGACGCCGCGCACCACGGCGGATTGCGAGCCGATATTGACGGTGTTGCCGCCGACATTGACGTTGGAATTGCTCACAGCCTGAAGCAGCTGCGGCAGCGTCAGGCCGTTGGCCATCAGCTTGTTGAAGTCGACCTGCAGCTCATAGGTCTTGGTCTTGCCACCCCACCCGGTGACGTCGATCACGCCGGGGACTGCCCGGAAGCGGCGCTGGAGAATCCAGTCCTGGATCGTCTTCAGGTCGAGCACGCTGTAGTTCGGCGGGCCGACCAGGCGATAGCGGAAGATCTCGCCGATCGGGCTCAGCGGCGAGATTTGCGGCTGCACGTTGCCGGGGAGCGGCGCGAGCTGTGCCAGGCGGTTCAAGACCTGCTGGAGCGCCTCGTCATAGGTGTAGGCAAAGGAGAACTGGAGTTTGACGTCGGACAGTCCGTAGAGCGAGATGGTGCGGATGGTCGTCAGGTTCTTCAGGCCTGCGACCTGGGTCTCGATCGGGATCGTGATGTAGCGCTCGATCTCCTCGGCCGACAGGCCCGGGCTCTGCGTCACGATGTCGACCATCGGCGGCGTCGGATCGGGATAGGCCTCGATGTTGAGCTGGTTGAACGCGATCAGGCCGCCGATCAGCACGGCGACGAACATGCCGACCATCAGGTAGCGGCGATTGACGGCAAGGGCGACGAGACGATCCATTACAGGCCAGTTTTTCGCTGTGCGCTAACGGCAGTTTTGATGGCGCATGATCATGCGCTAGCTGCCAGAGGCTGCGCGATCGATGAACAGGCTGCCCTTGGTGACAATCTGCTCGCCCGGTTTCAGATTGCTTGTGACTTCGACGAGATCGCCGTTGACGAGCCCGATCTTGATCTGGCGCAGCTCGACCGACTTGTCCTCGCGCGCGACCCAGATGCGGACCTGGTCACCTTCATAGATCAGGGCCTGCTTCGGCACCGCCGGTGCTCCGCGACCGCCGGCCGAATAGATCGTCACGTTGGCGAACATCTCCGGCTTGAGCAGGCCTTCCTTGTTGTCGATGGTGGCACGGACCAGAAGGCGGCGGGTGTTGGGGTCGATCGCGGCGGCGACGTAATTGATCTTTGCGGTGAAGGGACGGCCCGGCAGCGCCATCACGTTCACGGTAATGTCCTGGTCGACGCAGACGGAGGCGGCATCGCTTTCGCGCACGAAGGCCGTGAGCCAAACGGTCGAGAGATCACCGATCACGAACACCGGATCGCTGGCGCCCGCGCTGACATACTGGCCAGGGCCGATCTTGCGCTGCACGACCGTGCCGGAGATCGGCGCGTAGATCGTGATCTCCGGATTGATGCTGCCCTTGTCCTGGAAGGCCTTGATCGATTCGTCGGTGAAACCGAGGATGTGCAGCTTGTTGCGCGCGGCTTCCAGCGCCGTCACCGATGAGCGCATGTCGTTCTGCGCCTGCACCTGCGTCGCTTCTGCCTGCTGATAATCTTTCAGCGGAACGGCGTGGCCTTCATAGAGATCCTTGGCGCGCTTGAACTGGATGTCGGCGAGCTCGAGCGCCGATTTTGCCTTGTTCTGAGAGGTGATCGCCGTGATGAAATCGTTCTGGGCCTGGACGGTGTCGGCGGCCTCGATCAGGAATAGCGGCTGGCCCTGCTTGACGCTCTCGCCCGGCTTCACGAGCAGCTTGGTGACCCGGCCCGCATAGGGCGAGAATACCGGCGTCGAGCGGTCCTCATCGACCGCGACCTTGCCCTCGGTGACATATTCGGCGCGGAAGGTCTTCTGCTTCACGGGCTCGATCGACAGCGTCGCCCATTCCGACGGCGTCGGCGTGAAGTTCTGCGCGTTCTTGCGCGACTGGCTGGAGACTTCCGAGTGGTTCTTTTCCTTGCCGCCCGCGTAGACATAGGCATAGGCGGCCCCGCCGGCGAGCGCCAGTAAAACTACGGAGGTAATCAGCCGCTGCTTGGTAAATACCTGCGATTGCTTGGTATTTTTGACTAACATGGGGCCCGGTCATTCTCGCGATGATTCCGGCAAAATGACTGCCTCACCGGTCGCGCTAATAGTGCCGAATTGAGATTTCAGACAACCTAAAAAACGCAGGTCGTCTTTCGGTTTGCGTTAAAATTTCGCCACGTCAGTTCTATGTCAGCTTCGTGTCAGCTATGGCCCGGCCATTCCGGGGAATGGCTGCCGAGCGGCATTGCCGGACGCAGCCAATCGGCCGGGGTTTTCGACAGCATCGCCGAATGGCTGACCGCTTTCAACGTTCCGAAACCGGATGCCATGTCCCTTATGAACGCAAGATGTACAGCCGCCCCCGGAATATCAGGGGTGTTCAGGCCGTTCGCGAGCCGGCCGAGATTCCACAACCAGCGCCCGGTCTGTGCCAGCGATACGCGCACGTGCCAGCTCCCGCCCTCGCGGGCCTGCCGTGCCTTCGCCATCATCGCGCCGAAGGCCATCAGATAGCCGGTGGCGTGGTCGAGCATCTGCGCCGGCAATTCCTTCGGCCCGTCGATGCCCGCTGCCAGCCCCTCCGCGTGGTTGAAGCCGGTCGCAGTCTGCACCAGCGAGTCGAAGCCGCGCCGCTCCGCCCAGGGACCGGCATGGCCATAGGCCGACAGCGTCACATAGACGATCCCGGGATTGATGCGCGCGGCATCTTCCGGCGTGAAGCCGAGAGCGGCGAGTGAGCGCGGACGATACCCTTGCGAAAAGATGTCGGCCTCGGCAAGCAGCGCGCGGAGCTTCGTGCGGCCCGCATCGCTTTTCAACTCGATGAAGGTCGTAAGCTTGCCGCGCCCGGTGTCGATGGTGAGCCATGGAATGGCAGGCAGCTCGGGGCCGGACACCAGCAGCACATCGGCGCCGTGGACGGCGAGCGTGCGGCCCGCAACGGGCCCCGCGATGACGCGGGACAGATCGAGCACGCGCAGGCCCGCGAGCGGGCGGTCGCCTTTCGGCCGAAGCTTGGGCCACGGCTTTGGCGGCGCCTCGCCGATCTTCTCGATCGAGACGAGCGGCAGCTCGGCCAGCGCACGCGCCTGCGGTAGCGTCATCCATTCGTCATAAGAGCGCATCAAGGCAACTACGCCGCCCGCCGTATAAGCGGCGGTTTCGAAGTCCTCACCTTTCCACTGCATCAACGCGGCCTGCACCTTGTCGCGCTCCGCCTCGCAGCCGAGCACCCTGCAGACGGCATCGCGATGGTGCGGGAAGTTGGTGTGGCAGCGGACGAAGCGGCCGTCACCGGTCTTGTAGATTCCCGCGATCGCGTCCCACGCCGGTGGCGGCGGCTTGTCATCGACGCGCAGGTATCGTTCGGAGCGGCATTCGACGACGGCATGGCGCATGTCCACCGCGACGTCCTGCGCGTCGCCCGTGCGCTGCCTCCAGATTTCGGCGGCCGCAAGACCCGCCGCGGCGATGCTGACCTGGCCTGCCACTGCGACGCGGAACGAGGACGGGATTTGTGGCTCCTCGCCGCTCAGCCGCACGCGCGCGAGCGCCGTGGCATCGCCGCCCGCAGAGGTCCAGATACCTTCGAGGATGTCGGCAGGGCTTTGCATGGCGATTGCTCTCCCGATAATTTCGGCAGCATCGCATGAGCACGGAAAGGACTGCAATGGCTGCCATCGATCCCCTCACCGCGGGTGCCGTACTGCTCGCGACCGCCGCCACCGACGCGGTCTACGTCATGTTCACCTCTGCGGTCGTGGCGCGCAAGCGCGTGCCGGCGGCGACCTGGAGCGCGATCTGGTACCTGCTCTCCTCCTACGCCGTGATCAGCTACACCGAAAACGCGACTTACGTCGCCTTCGCCGCCATCGGCTCATGGATCGGCGCCTACGCATCGCTCACCTTCCTGCACCGCCCGCCCGGCGGCCCGCCGGTAGGCGCAGCGCCGGAGTGAGAGGTGAAGCTGTGCTCCGGCCGTCTTGCGCGCTGTCATCATCCGCGAAAGCGGATGATCCAGTATTCCAGAGACGCCGGTAATAGAACTGCGAAGCCGCGGGGTATGACTTCGAGAACCAATTCAACATGGTCGCTTGAACGATCAGACTCCACACGAATCAACAAGGAACCTCAAAATGGATCTCGGTCTCAAAAGAAAAAGCGCCGTCGTGCTGGGCGGCACGCGCGGAATCGGGCGGGCGATTGCGACGACGCTGGCGGGTGAAGGCGCCAATGTCGCGGTCTGCGCGCGCAATGCCGAGCAGGTCGCGGCCACCGTGGCCGAATTGAAAGCGAGCGGCGTGCGCGCGACGGGTAGCGCGGTCGATGTGACCGATGGCGCGACGCTGAAATCCTGGATCGACGGCGTCGCTGAGGAACTCGGCGGCATCGACATGATGTTCTCCAACGCCGGCGCCATGGCGCAAGGCGCGGATGTCGCCTCTTGGGAACAGAATTTCCGGCTCGACGTACTCGGCGCCGTGCATGCGTTCGATGCCGCGCGACCGTTCCTCGAAGCAAGCAGCGAGAAAAACGGCGATGCAGCCTTCGTCATCATCTCCTCGGTGTCGGCGGCGCAGGCCAACCAGGCGAGCTCCTACGGTCCGATCAAGGCGGCACTGATCCACATGGCCAAAGGGTTGGCGCGGCAATACGCCAAGAAGAAGATACGCGTCAACGTGGTGTCGCCCGGCACCGTCTATTTCAAGGGCGGCGTCTGGAACATGACCGAACAGAATATGCCCAAACTCTTCGCGGATACGCTCGCCCGCAATCCGACGGGGCGCATGGCAACGCCGCAGGAAATCGCAAACGCCGCAGTGTTTTTGGCAAGCCCGGTGTCATCGTTCACGACAGGCTCCAATCTCGTCGTGGACGGCGGAATATCGAATCGGGTGAATTTCTGAGGGCACACTGTCATCGCCCGGCTTGACCGGGCGATCCAGTATTCCAGAGACATTGGTCGCTTCGCAGAGAAGCTGCGGCGTACTGGATACCCGCTTTCGCGGGGTATGACGACTGAGGGTGTGGCAGCATTTTCCGCCATAACGCGCACTCCACCTCAATGAAAATCCCGTGACGGCGGCAGAATCCTCACGTCGCGAGGGTGGCGGATTTTCTGCGCGGGCGCATCGAGATGGTCGCGGCGATCGTCGTTGAGGGGCTCGACGAGGGGTGGATGCCTGAGGCTTAGCGCATCATTGGCAAGCCCGACGAGATCGTGCGAGCGGTCGACCATCCGTTGCGCGATGAGATGCGTCACTTTTTCGGGGCTGCTCTGGATATAGCCCTCGACCAGGATGAGACGCGCGCCCATGACCTCTTTGCGGTACTGCTCCATGATCTTGGGCCACACCACGACATTGGCGATGCCGGTTTCGTCCTCCAGCGTCATGAACACGACGCCGCTGGCGCTGCCCGGCCGCTGCCGGACCAGCACCACGCCGGCGCAGCGAACGCGGCGCCGCTCGTTCTCATGATTGACGTCCTTGCAGGCAATGACGCGCTCGCGCGTAAACATCTCGCGCAGGAATTCCATCGGGTGCCCCTTCAACGACAGGCGGATGGTCTGGTAGTCGGCGACGACCTGCTCCGGGCGCGGCATCACCGGCAGCGGTTTTGCATGCTCGTCCGGCTGTTCGCGCGCGGTTGCCGCCTCGAACAGCGGCAGCGGCACATCATCGGGCAGGCGTCGCACCTGCCATAGCGCCTCGCGGCGATCGAGCCCGAGCGAGCGGAAGGCGTCGGCATCAGCCAGCAGGATCAGCGCGCGTTTGGGCAGGCCGGTGTCACGGGCGAAGTCTTCGAGCGAAGTGAGAGGACGGCGGTTGCGCGCGGCGACGATGCGGTCGGCCCAGTCTTCCTTCACCTCCCCCGCAAGCGGGGGAGGTCGGATCACATCTAACGATGCGATCCGGGTGAGGGCTCTCTCCTTTTGGGGATCATCGATTGCGGAGACACCCCCACCCCAGCCCTCCCCCGCAAGCGGGAGAGGGAGCGCAGTCCCGTTGTGGTTGGGTTCCCGGAATGACGACTGAATTTGTTTCAGCTTCTCCTCATCCTCATCGAGCCAATGAAAGCCGTCGATCTGGCGGAAGCCGAGACGCACGGCGCAGTACTTGCCATCCGTGTTCTCCAGCGTGTTCTGCGCAAAACTATAGGAGACGTCGATCTCACGCACCTCGACGCCGTTCTTGCGGGCGTCGCCGACGATTTGCGCGGGGGCATAAAAGCCCATCGGTTGCGAGTTCAATAGCGCGCAGCAGAATCCGTCCGGATGATAATGTTTCAGCCAGGAGGAGATGTAGACGAGTTGCGCGAAGCTCGCAGCATGGCTCTCCGGAAAGCCGTAGGAGCCAAACCCCTTGATCTGGTCGAAACAGCTCCTGGCGAAGTCGGGGTCATAGCCGCGCGCGACCATGTTGCCGATCAGCTTGTCCTCGTACTTGCCGATGGTGCCAACATTGCGGAAGGTCGCCATCGAGCGGCGCAGGCCGTTGGCTTCCTCGGAGGTGAATTTTGCCGCCTCGATCGCGATCCGCATTGCCTGTTCCTGGAACAGGGGCACGCCCATCGTCTTGTGCAGCACCTTGTAGAGTTCGTCCTTGTCGCCATGCTCCGGTGACGGAGATGGATAGCTCACTTTTTCCTGGCCGTTCCGCCGTCGCAAGTAAGGATGCACCATGTCGCCCTGGATCGGCCCGGGGCGCACGATCGCGACTTCGATGACGAGATCATAGAAGGTCCGCGGCCTCAGGCGCGGCAGCATGTTCATCTGCGCGCGGCTCTCGACCTGGAACACGCCGAGCGACTCGCCGTCACACAGCATGTCGTAAACTCTGGGATCGTCCTGCGGCACGCTCGCCAGGACCCAGCGCTTGCCCTTGTGCTGGTCGATCAAATCAAAACACTTGCGGATGCAGGTCAGCATGCCCAGCGCCAGCACGTCGACCTTCATCATGTTGAGCGCATCGACGTCGTCCTTGTCCCATTCGATGAACGTTCGATCGTCCATCGCGGCATTGCCGATCGGCACATAGGTGTCGAGCCGGTCCTGGGTCAGCACATAGCCGCCGACATGCTGCGAGAGATGGCGCGGGAATTCGATCAGCTCGGTCGCAAGTTCGACCGCGAGGCTGACCATGGGATTGTTGGGATCAAGCCCGGCCTGCTTGACCTGCATGTCGTTGAGACCCTTGCCCCAGCTGCCCCAGACCGTGTCGGCGAGCGCCGCGGTGACGTCCTCCGTCAGGCCCAGCGCCTTGCCGACATCGCGGATGGCGCTGCGCGGGCGGTAGTGGATGACGGTCGCGATGATCGCGGCGCGATGGCGGCCGTAGCGGCGATAGACATATTGCATCACCTCCTCGCGCCGCGAATGCTCGAAATCGACGTCGATATCAGGCGGCTCCAGCCGCTCCTTGGAGATGAAGCGCTCGAACAACAGATCGACCTTGGTCGGATCGACCGAGGTGATGCCGAGCACGTAACACACGGCCGAATTCGCCGCCGAGCCCCGGCCCTGACACAGAATGTTCTGGCTGCGCGCATAATGGACGATGTCGTGCACGGTGAGAAAATAATGCGCGTATTTCAGCTCGGCGATCAGCGCGAGCTCCTTGTGCAGGGTGGCGCGAAGCTTGTCGTCGATCCTGCCGCCGAAATATGTCTGCACGCCCGCCCAGGTCAGGTCCTCCAGATGCCCTTGCGCGGTCTTGCCCGGCGGTACCGGCTCGTCCGGATATTGATATTTGAGCTGGTCGAGCGAGAAGTCGATTGCGTCTGCAAAGCGCATGGTTTCTGCGATCGCCGCAGGGAAATCGCGGAACAGCCGCGCCATTTCCCGAGGTGTTTTCAGGAAACGTTCGGCATTGGCCTCCAGCTTCTTCCCGATCGCCTCGATCGTGGTTTTTTCCCGGATGCAGGTCAGCACGTCCTGCAAGGGCCGGCGCGCGGGATGGTGATAGAGCACCTCGTTGGTCGCGAGCAGCGGCACCTTTGCCTTCACCGCAAGATCATCGAGCCGCGCGAGGCGACGCCGGTCGTCGCCGCGATAGAGCAGGCTCGCTGCCAGCCACACGCCCTCGGCACGGCTTGTCTTCAGTTTTCCGAGAACATCCAGCGCTTGTCCCGGCTCGAAGCGATGCGGCAGCGTCAGGACCAGAAGCTGGCCTTCGGAGAATTCCAGGAGATCGGCGAAGGTGAGATGGCACTCGCCCTTCTCGATCCGTGTGATGTCATCGCCGCGCTTGCCCCGGGTGAGAAGCTGGCAGAGCCGGCCGTAAGCAGCACGGTCGCGCGGATAGACCAGGATGTCGGGCGTGTCGTCGATGAAGACGATGCGCGTGCCGATCAGGAGTTTTGGCTTGTGTAGCACTTCCGTATTGTCGAGTTCCTTGTAGGCACGCACCACGCCGGCAAGCGTGTTGTGATCTGCAATCCCGATCGCGGGAATGCCCAAAATGCTGGCCTGATGCACATAGGCGCGCGGATCCGAGCCGCCGCGCAGGAAGGAGAAGTTGGTGGTGATGCCGATCTCGGCGTAAGCAGGCGTATTCATGCGAAGAGACCGTGCACATACCAGTTAGCGGGAACGGACCTGCCCTCCTCGTCGACAAGCTCGCTATCGTAGAGACCATCGCGAAAGATCCAGAACCGCAGGCCTTCGGCATCCTCGACACGAAAGTAGTCCCGTGTGAGCTGCTTGCCGTCCTGCCGCCACCATTCCATCGCGATGCGCTCGGGCCCTTCCACCCGCACCACTGCATGCAGCGCGCGGCGCCAGGTGAATTGATGCGGCGCACCGTCAGGCACGGTCGCGAACGGCACCTTGATCGGCTCCGGTCTGTTGAACAGCCGCAACGGACGCAGCGGTGGCTCGTTTGCGACGCGCGATGGCCATTCAGCCTGCGCGGCAGCGGCGAGATGATGCTGCGCGGGCGCAGCCAGCACGGCGCACTCCGGGATATGCGTATCCTGTGGCAGGTGCACGACGACGCGCTTGCCGCCGATTCGCGCAGCGATGCGATCGACCAGCGCGGCGAGTTCGTCATTGTCATGGACGTGCGCGTCGAGATCGCGCTGCTCCTGCACGACGATCTCGGTGCGACTCGCCGAGAGACGGACCATGTCGAAGCCGAAGCCGGGATCGAGGGGATCGGCGAGTGTGTCGAGCCGCTCGCGAAACAGACGATCGACGACCTTGCTTTGCGTGACGGGACGCCCGGTCTCGACCATGATCGCGCGCACCACGCCATCGGTGCGGAAGAATGCCGCTTCAAGCCGGCGCGCACCCTTGCCCTGCTTCTCCATTGAGGTAACAAGCGTATCCGCAAGCCGCGACAGCGTCATCGCGATCATGGTGTCAGTCGCGATCGGCTCGGCGAAGCGCTTTTCCACGATGTAGTCAGGCAACGGTTTTCGCGGGCTGATCGGCGCATCGCCCTGCCCCAGCGCATGCGCGAGCAGCGTCGAGAAGCGCGCACCGAAGCGCGCAGTGATCTCGTGGGGGCTGCGCGAAGCAACATCGCCGATGGTCTTCAGGCCGGCGCGGCGCAGACCCGTGGCGATGGCGTCATCCGCGCCGAGCGCCGAGACCGGGAAACGGTTGATTGCTTCCGCCTCCGCGCCATCGGCAACGATGGTGCCAGGTGCCTGCCGCGTCAGCGTGCGCGCGCAAACGGAAGTGCCGGCGATCGCCGCGCTGACCGCAAAACCCTGCCGTGCCAACGCACGAACGAGCGCCTGCAACAGATTGGCTTCGCCGCCGAACAGATGCGCGCAGCCGGTGATGTCGAGAAAGAGGCCATGCGGGGGATCGAGCGCCACCAGCGGGGTGAAGCAATCGCACCAGTCGGCGATATCCTCGAGCGTCCTGGCATCCGCCGCGACATCGGCGTCGAACACCTTGATGTCTGGACAGATCGCGCGGGCATTCGCCAGCGGCTGGCCGATATGCAGACCGAGGCGCCCAGCCGCTTCATCGAGCGCGTAGATCGAAAGCGCGTTGCTTTCCTTGGCAACGACGATGCTCGGTTCATCTTTTCGTTTTAACGCGTTTTCTCCACCCGAACCGATATCCACTTCGCCTGGAAACGCTTTACCCGGCCTTTCGCTGATGAGCGAAAGCACCCGCTTGATGCGATCGACGGGCAGGCGCGGCAGCCACAGGCTGAGGATACGACGACGGTTCGCTGAACTGGCACTCATCACATTTCCATTCCATGATCCACCGGCCGACCGGGCCATGACGATTGCGAACGAGCTCGGCATCGAAGCAAGGCGCGCCCCAGGCGCTCCACACAGGTCCAGGCGGCGAATGCGCCGCCCGCAACATCCATCTGGTTTCCGCGGTCGACGGCAGAGGGTTTGCCGCCATCCGCAGCAGCAGCCCGGTCACGCCGGAAGCCTGGGCTGCAAGCGTGAGCTTGCGGCTTGCCACGAGATCGAACTGTTTCGTCTCGCCCCAGAGCTCGAGCACGACGGCACCCAGCGCATCGCAGGCAAGCGCATCTGCTGACGTCCGCAGCGCGCTCTCGGCATCGGCAGCGCGCACCACCACCACGCGGCGCGGATCGAGACCGAACTCGGCCAGCCCACTCATCGACAGCGCGCCCGCCTCGATTTCCGAAAAATCCTGGCGCACCCACAGCAGCGGGCGGCGCGCCATCACGCGACCTGCAAGGCCGGAGACAAACCCCGTCGCAACCGTGCCCTGGCGTCCCTCGCAAAACACTTCGTGGATCGCCGCGCGCGCCAGCCCGCCCTGCAACGCGTCGTCTGCTTCCGGGTGGCCGAGCGCCACGCGATCGCGATGATGCGCGGCTTCCGACGTTTCGATGCGCTCGATCTGGCCGCGCAAAGCCGCAAGCGCGCTTGTGCGTGCGCTCATGCTCGCTGCTCCTTTGCCTGATGGGTCGCCAGGATCGTCAGAAAGACAAACGATCGGCTGGCTCATTTGTTCATGATATGTTCTAATATAAAGCTAACAGCGCCACTGGAGTCAATCGAATTGGCGCGCCCGCGGATTCATGAGCGGAATCAATAGGATTCAAGTGCCATGTACCTCATCACCCTTGATAGCGAGACTGATTTTGACGGCTGGCGTAAAGCCGCACGCGCGCTGGCACTGCATCACATCGCCCCGGTGGACGTGACGTGGGACGTGCAGGGCCCAACCAAGGATCAGATGCCGCCCGGCCTGTCCGAAGCGCCGAGCCTGCCGCCGATCGAGATCGAGAGCACCTTCAACGTCCCGGCCAATTTCATCGAGCTTGCGCGCGTCGCGATCCTCAATCGCGACGGCGAACGCTTTGCGCTGCTTTATCGCCTGCTATGGCGGTTGAAAGCCGATCACGACCTCCTCGGACTGATGACCGATCCCGACGTGGCACTGGCCATGACGATGGCTAACGCCGTGCATCGCGACGTGCAACGCATGCGCGATGTCATCCGTTTCCGCGAGATCGGACGCGAGCAGAAGGCACATTACGCCGCCTGGTTCGTGCCGGAGCATCACATCGTCGCATTCGCGGCGCCCTTTTTCGCGCGCCGCTATGCCGACATGCCCTGGTCGATCCTGACGCCCGATATTTGCGCCCATTGGGACGGCCACGTCATCTCCTTCACGCCGGGGATCAGCCGGACGGAGATGCCGGCATCAAACCGATTGGAGGAAACCTGGCGCCGCCATTTCAATCCTGATCGGCCGATCGCAGCGGAAACATCCGACAAGCGCGCGAGGAACCTCCCGGAAGCCTCGATACTTGAACCTCTGCTCGCCGATGCCGAACGCTGGACCGGCGGACGGACCACCCTGCGTCCCGAGGCCTCCATGCCACGCAAACCCGCCGCCGATGATCTCGAAACGCTCCGCGAGGAAGCCGCCCATTGCCGCGCCTGCCATCTCTACAAGGATGCAACACAGACCGTGTTCGGCGAAGGCCCCAAGAGCGCCACCATCATGCTGGTCGGCGAACAGCCGGGCGACAAGGAAGACATCGCCGGCCACCCCTTCGTGGGACCGGCCGGGCAGATGCTCGATCGCGCACTGGAAGAGGCCGGCGTCGATCGCAGGAAGGTCTACGTCACCAACGCGGTGAAGCATTTCAAGTTTGTACCGCGCGGGAAAATCCGCCTGCACCAGAAGCCGAACACGCCGGAGATCCGTGCCTGCCGGCAATGGTATGAACGGGAACTGGCAGCGCTCAAGCCCAGCCTCGTCGTCGCGATGGGCGCGACCGCCGCGCAATGCGTGTTCGGCAAGATCACCCCGATCGGCAAGAACCGCGGCCGGCTGATCGACCTCGCCGACGGCCGCAAGGCGCTGGTGACGGTGCATCCGTCCTACCTGTTGCGGCTGCCGGACCCCAAGGCCAAGGAGCTGGAATACCAGCGCTTCGTCGACGATCTCAGGATCGCGGCCGGATTCCGGGAAAAATCGGCACGAGCTGCGTGACGTAGCTCACGCTGCGCCGCAGCAGATACCGGTGGAGAAGCACCGTCATTTCAACTGCCTGTCACATGCCGCGCGCAAAATCGGGGCACAGGGACAGGAGAGTTTTCAATGAGTGACCTTGCTTTACCCGGCTCCATCGAGCCGGCCTTGCGGAGGGGCCCCGACCTCGACCGCGGTTTTCATCCGCTGACCGGCATTATTTACATGGGGATCATCGCCGCGGCGCTGCTCTTCGTCGCCTACAGCATCTGGGTCGACGTCGATGCGACCGGCACGCAGGTCAAGAGCATTGCGCCCTTCCTCATGCTCTTCGTCGCGCTGCTCATCGCGCTCGGATTCGAGTTCGTGAACGGCTTCCACGACACCGCCAATGCGGTCGCAACCGTCATCTACACTCGCTCGCTGCCCGCCCACATCGCCGTGGTCTGGTCCGGCATGTTCAACCTGTTCGGCGTGCTGCTGTCATCGGGCGCAGTCGCGTTCGGCATCGTCTCGCTGCTGCCGGTGGAGTTGATCCTCCAGGTCGGCTCGAGCGCCGGCTTCGCCATGGTGTTCGCACTTCTGATCGCAGCGATCATCTGGAACGTTGGCACGTGGTATTTCGGCCTGCCGGCGTCGAGCTCGCACACGCTGATCGGCTCGATCATGGGCGTCGGCATCATGAACGCGGTCCTGCATGGCCGCAGCGGCACCTCGGGCGTTGACTGGACCCAGGCCACCAATATCGGCAAGGCGCTGCTGCTGTCGCCGCTGTTCGGCTTCGCGCTCGCCGCCGGCCTGCTCCTGATCCTGCGTACCGTGCTGTTGCGTGCAACGCCCGCTCTGTTCGGCGAGCCGAAGGGCGATCAGCCGCCGCCGTGGTGGATCCGCGGCATCCTGATCCTTACCTGCACACTGGTGAGCTTCTTCCACGGCTCCAATGACGGCCAGAAGGGCATGGGCCTGATCATGCTGATCCTGATCGGCACCGTGCCGACGGCCTATGCGCTCAACCGCGCGCTGCCGGCGAGCCAGATCGAGGCGTTCACCGCGAACTCGGAGGCCGCGAGCAGGGTGATCGAGGCCAAGGCTGCCGGCTACAACGTGATCGGCAACCCGCGCCCCGCGGTGACCAACTACGTCGCTCAACACGAGGTCAACGGCGGCACGTTCCCGTCGCTCGCTGTGCTCGTGCGTGACATCGCAAAGCAGGTTACCACCTACGGATCGCTGGCGAAGGTGCCGGCGGAACTCGTCGGCAACACCCGCAACGACATGTACCTCGTCTCGGAAGCGATCCGTTTCCTGATGAAGGACAAGGAGGCCGAGCTCAGCGCCGACGACGTCGCCGTGCTCACCGCCTACAAGGGCTCGCTCGATAGCGCCACGAAGTTCATCCCCGGCTGGGTGAAGATCGTGGTCGCCATCGCGCTTGGCCTCGGCACCATGGTCGGCTGGAAGCGCATCGTCGTCACGGTCGGCGAGAAGATCGGCAAGACGCACCTGACCTACGCGCAAGGCGCCTGCGCCGAGATCACCGCAGCCGCCACCATTGCCGCCGCCGACGTCTACGGCCTGCCGGTCTCGACCACGCACGTGCTGTCATCCGGCATCGCCGGCACCATGGCGGCAAACGGCTCCGGTCTGCAATGGGCGACGATCCGCAACATCGCAATGGCCTGGGTGCTGACGCTGCCGGCCGCGATGATCATCTCGGGCGTGCTGTACTACGTCTTCTCGCGCGTGTTCTGAAGACACATCCGGGTCCACCGTCAATCCACGAGCAAGGCCCGCGCCAGTTGGCGCGGGCCTTGTGCTTTGCCCGGCATCAAGGTGCAAAATTACCTGTCGCCGCAACTACATCTTCAGATTGTAAACCGTCCTCGCGCAGGCTTACAATGCGCGCTGATCCATGGCCGGGCGGCCCAGCTGGCCGCCGACGCCGCATTGCGGATCGAACATTTTTTTTCGCGGGGTTGATCATTTCATGACCACCGTATCCGAACAGCCTGCTGCGACGATCGCACCGTCGCAAAGCTTTGGACCGACCGAGGTCAGATCCGAGATCAAGGCCAACGACGGGCCGCAGGTCGTGGCCGGAGAGGTCTGGTCATTCAGCGCCTGCGGCCGCTGGAAGGACTGGTGGATATCCTGCGGTCCTGAGGGCTATCGCAACTTCATCGCAGACATCTTCCAGATCGAGCCGCGCTTTGCCGGCCAAAACTGGTTCTGCCTGTGTGCCGAAATCGAAGGCACCGGCGAACGCTTCCCGATCGGACGCGGATGCACGCACCGCTTCCGTACATCCGGCAAGGTGATCCTCTATGCCAATGACCTGCTCAGCAAGTACGGCAACAATCACGGCTCCGTCACGGTGACGGGCGCGCGTGGCGGCGTCGCCGTCAGCAACGCCGATACTGATCCCGAGGCGTTCGAGGGGCTGACCGGGCGCTGGCACCTGATCCGTCGGACGTTCGAAATGACCCGCGGCATCGGCACGCTGGCAATCCTCGTGCTCGGAGCTTGCCTCATCCTCGCTTTGCTGCCGCAAGGCGTCGATCTCGTGCGTTCCATCGGCGATGACTCGCTCGATGCGCCCAAGCATCAGCTCATCGCTTTCGTGCTCGGCCTGCTGTTCCTCGGAATCCAGTCCTGGCTCTGGCCGCGGCTGCTGATCGATTTCAACTACGGCCTGGACCGAACGACGTGGCGGCCGAGATGGCTGCTCGAATGGGGGCCACGCGTATTGGGCGTTGCACCCTTCGTGCTGGTGCTGATCGCGCTGTTGCGCATTCCGCAACGACATCTCGGTCTGCCCTTCCTTCTGGTCGGCGTCGCACTGGGATTCCTGGTTTTCCTGATCAAGCGCGAAGACTGGACCAGGCGTTTTCGCACGGCCAACGAACGCATCGGCTTTGCGCGCTGGTGGGTCGGCATCTGCCTGCTGCTGGCGCCTGTGCTGATGGTGTTTGCGGCTCTCGCGCCGGTGTTGTTCGGCCACGTCCTCGGCGCCCCCGCGGTCGTCTTCATCGGCCTGGGCCTGATCATCCCACCGACCATCATCGCTATCCAGACGGGAGGCGGCCTTCGCCTGCCCATCGTGGCAAGTACGTTGCTCGCCGCTGCCGTGTTCAGTCTCTGGATGGATAACCACACCGTCGGCCGCCGGGCCTTCGGACGCGGTCCCGGGCCGCTTCCCGTCGCATCGCGGATATCGCTCCCCGAAGCCTACACGATGTGGCGATCAAAACAGAAGGATCCCCCGAAGGACGGCGCGCTCCCGATCGTGCTGGTCGCGTCCGAAGGCGGCGCATCGCGCGCCGGAGACTGGACCGCGGAAGTTCTGGGCGCGCTGCATCGGCTGAGCAACGGCGCGCTGGCACCGAGCCTGTTCGCGATCAGCTCGGTCTCGGGTGGCAGCGTCGGCGCGGTCGGCTACTCCGCATTTTTGCACGTCGATCCCGCCGTCGCGCCTGACCTGCTTGCGAAGACCCTGCCCGATTTCACGGGCGCGGATGCGTTGAGCCCAACGTTGACCGGCATGCTGTTTCCCGACTTGCTCCAGCGCTTCCTGCCGATCGCGTTCCTGCCCGATCGCGCCGAAGCCCTCGAGCGGGCTTGGGAAGTGGCCTGGAACGATAGCTGCCCGGTCGATCGGAAGAGCTGCACGAACCTGATGCGACAACCCTTCCTGACGCTCGGCCCCAAGAAGGATCTGCCCTGGCGACCCATTCTCATCATCAATGGTGCGAGCGAAGAGACGGGCCGGCGGATCCTGACGAGCACCGTCAATCTCGGCAACGCAATCGACGCGGACGACTTCCATGGGATTGCGGGCCGGGATGTCGCGATCTCAACCGCGATTCACAACGGCGCCCGCTTTCCGTGGATCAGTCCCGCCGGTACGTTGACCAGGGATGGCAAACGCCAAGGTCATATCCTGGATGGTGGTTATTTCGACGCCGCCGGCGTTGCGGCCCTCAGCGAACTCGCGCAGGCCATCGCCGCGCTGCCTGAGCGGACCGAGCCCCTGCACTTCATCTTCGTGTTCATCGGGTTTGAAGAGACCACGAAAGACTCGCGCCCTCCCGGCCAGCAACCGACGCAGCAGTCCCTGCCGACGGGCGGTACGAAAACGGCACCCGTGTCTGCCGAATCGCAAGCCGCGCCTGAGCAGCAGAGCAACAGCGCGCGACTGCTCAACGAGGTGCTCGCGCCGCTCACCGGCCTGTTCGCGAGTCGCACAGGCCACGAGGCCCACATCATGCACGCTTTCGTCGCGACGTCCGCTCTCGCTCTTCCGCCCAACGTCACGGCGGAGTTCGTTCCGCTCATGTTGTGCAAGGGGGAAGTGGACGGGCAGCCGTTCGAGCCCCCGATGGATTGGGCGCTGTCAGAAACGGCCCGCAAGTTCATTCACGGTGCACTCGGTCTCGAACCGGGCGCACCGTGCCTGCGCGATGGCGTATCGGCCAATGCCGAGGCGCTGAGGAAGATCGCCGGCGCAATCACGAGATGATGCCGGCACGCCCGCGGTCTTACGCCGCCAGCGTGCTCTCCACCAGCTTGATCCAGTAGGACGTGCCGTAGACGATCGCCTCGTCGTTGAAATTATATGCGGGGTGATGCAGGCCCGCGCTGTCGCCATTGCCGCAGAAGATGAAGGCGCCGGGCCGCGCTTCCAGCATGTAGGCAAAGTCCTCGCCGCCCATCAGGGGCGGCATCTCGTGCACATTGCCATCGCCCGCGACCTGCTTGGCAACCGTCCGCGCGATATCGGTCTGCGCGGCGTGATTGTTCACCACCGGATAATTCCTCTTGTAATGCAGATCGATTGTCGCACCGGTGATCTGCGCCACGCCCGCCACCACCTCGCGCACGCGCTTCTCGACGAGGGCGCGCACCTCCGGCGTCAGCGTACGGATCGTACCCTTGAGCTCCGCCGTCTGCGGAATGACGTTGCGGGCATTGCCCGCGTGGAACTCGCAGATCGAGATCACGGCCGAGTCCAGGGGATCGATGCTGCGCGCCACGATCGACTGCAGTGCCGTGATCAACTGCGCACCGACCAGTACTGAATCGATGCATTTGTGCGGACGCGCTGCATGCCCGCCGAGGCCTTGGATCTTGATGTCGACCTCGTCGGTCGCTGCCATGATCGGCCCCTGCCGGATCGCAAACGAGCCAATCGGAATGCCGGGGCCGTTATGCATGCCGTAGACCTGATCGATGGCGAAACGTTCCATCAGTCCGTCCTTGACCATGGCCGCACCGCCGGCACCGCCCTCCTCGGCCGGCTGAAAGATCACGACCGCATCGCCGGCGAAATTGCGGGTCTCCGCGAGATAGCGGGCCGCCCCCAGCAGCATCGCGGTGTGGCCGTCATGGCCGCAGGCGTGCATCTTGCCCGGATTCTTCGAGGCATAAGGCAGGTTGGTCTGCTCCTCGATCGGGAGTGCGTCCATGTCGGCGCGCAGGCCGATGGTCTTGATACCTTCGCCCGCCGGCTTCCTGCCCTTGATCAGCCCGACCACGCCGGTCTGGCCCATGCCGGTCACGACCTCATCGCAGCCGAACTCGCGCAGGCGATCCGCGACGAATGCTGCGGTGCGGTGGACGTCGTACAGCAGCTCGGGGTGCTGATGGATGTCCCGCCGCCAAGCCTGGATGTCAGGTTGAAGGTCGGCGACACGGTTCACGATGGGCATGGAGGATCTCAAGCTTTCGGTTGGGAATACAGGACTGTCTACCATGCAAGCGGCGGTCCACCTAACCGCTTCGGACATGGCCCTGGCCCGCCGTCATGCTTGGCCTTGTCCCGGCCATCCACGTCCGACTATTAAAACAGCGAGCACGTGGATGTCCGGGACGGATTCCCGGCATGACGATCATCCGGGTGGAAACAGAATGCCAAGGCGGCTCGAAGGTGAGTTTGACTACATTGTCGTCGGAGCCGGCACGGCGGGATGCATCGTCGCCAACCGCCTCACGGCCGAACCGAAGCACCGCGTCCTCATTCTGGAGGCCGGCGGCGACGACAACTGGATCTGGTTCCACATTCCTGTCGGCTATCTCTTCGCCATCGGCAACCCGCGCTCGGACTGGATGTTCAAGACCGAGGCCGAGCCCGGGCTGAACGGCCGCGCGCTCGCCTATCCCCGCGGCAAGGTGATCGGCGGGTGCTCGGCGATCAACGCGATGATCTCGATGCGGGGACAAGCCGCCGACTACGACCACTGGCGCCAGCTCGGGCTCACCGGCTGGGGCTATGATGACGTGCGGCCGCTGTTCAAGCGGCTGGAGGACCACTTTCTTGGGCCGAGCGAGCATCACGGTGTCGGTGGCGGCTGGCGCATCGAGGCGCCGCGGCTGTCCTGGACCATTCTCGACGCTGTCGGCGACGCGGCCGAGGAGATGGGCATCAAGCGCATCCCGGATTTCAACACCGGCGACAACGAGGGCACGAGCTATTTCCATGTCAACCAGAAGCGCGGCCGGCGCTGGTCGTCGGCGCGCGGCTTCCTCAAGCCCGCACTGAAGCGGCCCAACCTGCGGCTCGAGAAGCACGTGCTGGTCGATCGTCTCATCATCGAGCAGGGCCGTGCCGTCGGCGTACGCTTCATTCAGAATGGCGAGACCATCGAGGCGCGCGCCAGGCGCGAGGTGATCCTCTCGGCCGGCTCCATCGGCTCCGTGCAGGTGCTGCATCGCTCCGGCATCGGACCAGCCGACTGGCTGTCGCCGCTCGGCATCGACATCGTGATGGACCGACCCGGCGTGGGACGCAATTTACAAGACCACCTGCAGCAGCGCGCGATCTACAAGGTCGAAGGCGTCCGCACGCTGAACGAAACCTACTACAACCTGTTCCGCCGCGGCCTGATGGGGCTCGACTATGCTTTCCGTCGCCGCGGTCCCCTGACCATGGCGCCGTCGCAACTCGGCATCTTCACCCGTTCCGACGCGACGCGTGCGCGCGCCAACATCCAGTTCCACGTGCAGCCGCTCTCGCTCGACAAGTTCGGCGATCCGCTGCACCGCTTCCCCGCGATCACGGTCAGCGCCTGCAATCTCCAGCCGACCTCGCGCGGCACCGTTCGCTTACGCGCTGCGACGCCGGAAGAAAAGCCGATCATCGCGCCGAATTACCTCTCGTCCGACGACGACCGCCAGGTCGCAGCCGACGCCATCCGCACCACGCGCCGCCTGATGCGGCAGAGGGCGCTGGCAAAATATCACCCGAGCGAATATTTGCCCGGTCCTTCCGTCGGCGATGACGATGCCTCGCTCGCCAAAGCCGCCGGCGATATCGGCACCACCATCTTCCATCCCGTCGGCACGGCGAAGATGGGCGCGGCCAATGATCCTATGGCGGTCGTCGACGAGCGCCTGCGCTTCTACGGCCTCAGTGGCCTCCGCATCATCGACGCCTCGATCATGCCGACGATCACGTCGGGCAACACCAATACGCCGACCGCGATGATCGCCGAAAAAGGGGCAATGATGATTTTGGAAGATGCGAGGTAGCTTTGACGATGCTGCAGGAGTTCGGCCGCGACATCTGGATCGCAGATGGGCCCAACGTCGCGGTCGCTGGATTTCACTATCCTACCCGAATGGCGGTCATCAGGTTACCGGACGGAAGTCTGTTTGTCTGGTCGCCCACGAAAATCACCGAGGCTCTGCGAGAAGCAGTCGATACCGTCGGCGAAGTCCGCCACATCGTCGCGCCCAACTCACTTCATCACCTCTTCCTGCCTGAGTGGAAGCGGGCCTACCCGGGAGCCAAGCTCCACGCGCCTCCCGGCCTGCGCAAGAAGCGCATCGATATCAGCTTCGATACCGACGTCGAGGATACACCGGCCCCCGATTGGGCCGAGGTCATCGACCAAGTCGCGGTGCGTGGCAACCTAATCACGACGGAAGTGGTGTTCTTTCATGCCAGCAGCAGGACGGTGCTCTTCACAGATCTCCTCCAGCAAATTCCGTCTCATCTGCTGTCGGGGTGGCGGGCAACCGTTGCGAAGCTGGATCGCATGGTTGGGCCCGAGCCGTCGGTGCCGCACAAGTTCCGGATTGCGTTTGCCAACCGACGCGTGGCGCGAGAAGCTCTCACGCGCGTTCTCGCGTGGCCTGCAGAAAAGGTACTGATGGCCCACGGAACGCCAGTCGAGACGGATGCATCGGCATTTCTGCGCCGCGCATTTGCGTGGCTTAGCCCTTAAGCGGCAGATCTGAGGCCGCTGGACTTGCGCCACTCCCTCACGAAATCGTCATCGCTTCCCGGAATAAACCAGCCCCTTCCCCGATCACCTCCCCCGAAGCCCAATTCCGGGCGCAAGGAGAGGCGTGATGAGCGGACACGACCACGAGGACGACGGCGTCAACCGCCGCAAGGTGCTCGAATGCATGACCTGGGCAGGGACAGGTGTGCTCTGGACCATCACGGGCGGCGTGCCGCGCTCGCTTGGCATCGTCGATTCCGTGCAAGCTGCGGAAGCGCCCGGCATGACGTTCCTCCAGATCAGCGACAGCCATGTCGGCTTCGACAAGCCCGCCAATCCCAACGCGCTCGGCACGCTGGAGGAAGCCGTCAACAAGATCAACGCGATGCCGGCCAAGCCGTCCTTCATGATCCACACCGGCGACATCACGCATCTGTCGAAGGCCGCCGAGTTCGACAATGCCGAGCGCATCATCTCGCAGACCAAGCTGGACGTGCATTACGTGCCCGGTGAGCACGACTTCCTCGACGAGGAGGTGAAGTTCTATCGCGACCGCTACGGCCGCGGCACCAAGGGCCAGGGCTGGTATTCGTTCGATGCCGGCGGCGTGCACTTCGTCGGCCTCGTCAACGTCGTCGACCTCAAGGCCGGCGGGCTCGGCAATCTCGGCGCCGAGCAGCTCGCATGGCTGGAGGATGATCTGCGCGGCAAATCGAAGTCCACGCCGATCGTGCTGTTCGCCCATATCCCGCTCTGGACCGTCTATCCGCAATGGGGGTGGGGCACCGAGGACGGCGCGCGCGCGCTCGAATACGTCAAGGGCTTCGGTTCGGTCACCGTGCTCAACGGCCACATCCACCAGGTGATGCAGAAGATCGAGGGCAACGTCACCTTCCACACCGCGCGCTCTACCGCCTTCCCGCAGCCCGCGCCGGGCGCAGCCCCCTCACCCGGCCCGATGAAGGTCGAGGACGCAAAGCTCCGCTCCATGCTCGGTGTCGCCAGCGTCAACTTCAAGCAAGGCAACCAGCCGCTCGCCATCATCGATACGCCGCTCCAAGGTTGATTCAAGGCTGAACGGAAGCTGATCATGAAGACACTCAATCGCCGCGACTTCGGTCTCGACCTAGGTCTCGCTTTGGCCGCGGCCGTGCTGCTGCCCATTACCAACGCCCGCGCCGACGACATGGAGGTACATATCGACAATTTCACCTTCCAACCGGGCGAGCTCACGGTGAAGACCGGCACCACCATCACCTGGACCAACCGGGACGATATCCCCCACACCATCGTCTCGGCCGGCAAGTTCAGGTCCAAGACGCTCGACACCGACGACAAATTTGCATTCACCTTCACTGCGGCCGGCGACTACAAGTATTTTTGTTCGCTGCATCCGCACATGACGGGGTTGATCAAGGTTGAGTAACGGCTCAAACCAAGGCATCACCATCCTGCCCGGCCAGTGGATTGACGCTGGCCGGGCACGCGCGTCGAAAGCCGGCAACGGCGACAAGGCAAAGCGAGCGGCGATGTCCTCCATCAGCAACGATCCCGACAAGGCGCGGCGCTTCCGCGAAGCGACGCTGCCGTATCTGGACGATGTCTATACGCTCGCGCGCTACCTGCTGCGTGACGCCTCGGATGCGGAGGACGCCGTGCAGGAGTGCTATCTGCGCGCCCTCAAGCATTTCGACAGCTATCGCGGTCCGGCGATGAAGCCATGGCTGTTCGCGATCCTGCGCAACGTCTGCAACGCAGAATATGCGCGTCGGGCGCGCTCGCCCGCGGCGATCGAGGATATTCCCGAAGCATCCGACCAGCCGCCGATCTGGCGCGAAACCGAAGCAAATCCCGAAGCTGACATGCTGCGGACGCGCGATGCGACGGCGATCAGAAAACTCATCGAGGCTCTAGCCGAGCCTTTCAAGGAAACCTTCGTGCTGCGGGAGATCAACAACCTGTCCTATCGCGAAATTGCAGACGCCGTCGGCGCACCGATCGGCACCGTGATGTCCCGCCTTGCCCGGGCCCGCGCCATGCTGCGTGCAGCCTGGATGGCGGAAGAGGAGCAACCGAAATGACCTGCGACGAGGCAAAGCTTCTGCTTCACGCACTGATCGACGGCGAGCTCGACGCCGGCCATACCAGCGAGGTCGAGGCGCACATCGCGACCTGCCCGGCTTGTGCAGCCGAGCTCGCCGCGCAGCGCGAGATGAAGCGCGTGCTCGCCGATGCGAGCCTGCGTTACACCGCGCCCAGCGCCTTGCGCGCCCGCATCGAAGCCTCGCTGCCGCAGCCGCGCCAGCAGAGTCGCCGCGCGGTGCTGCGCGGCTTTGCGATGGGCTCGGCGGTCTCGGCGCTCGCCGCCACCGGCCTCGTCGCTATCGTGCTGCGCCAGGACGACCAGCAGCGCATCCTGTCCGAAGTCGTCTCGGCGCATCTGCGCTCGCTTCAGGCCGGTCATTTGACCGATGTCGTCTCCACCGACCAGCACACGGTAAAACCGTGGTTCAACGGCAAGCTCGATGTCGCGCCGCCCGTGATCGACCTCACCGCGCAGGGCTTTACGCTGGTCGGCGGCCGGCTCGACTATATCGACGCCCGCGCGATCGGCGCGGTGGTCTACCGGCGCCGGCAGCACATCATCAACCTGTTCGTGTCGCAGACTGCAAGCGCCGAGCACCGCCCGCCGAAGACCCAGACCATGCAGGGCTTCAACTGCCGCCGCTGGGGCGACCGCGGCCTGAACTTCTGGGCCGTCAGCGACATCGGAGCCGACGAGCTCGCGGAATTCGTCGACAAGTTCGAGACGGCGATGAAGGCGAATGTGGAGGGGTAAGGTTCTGCCGAACCACAACAACGTGGTTACTGCTGCGCAATCCTCTTCGAGGTCGTCTTGGCGAAAGCCAAGCCCATTACCACAGCATGCAGTTCCGTGGTTGGTACTGGCCCTGAAGTTCTACTGAGAGATCACGCGGTATGGGTCCTGGCTCTCGCCAGGACGACATGGTGCACTGATTGGCGGCCGCAATCCCGATCGCTATACGCGGCAAAGTAAACCGGCCTACGCCGACCGCCTCACCGCGTTGTCCACCAGCGTCTTGCCAAGCGACCAGATCGCGCCGGGGACCTTGTGGCTGCCGGCGATGACGTCGTCGAACGCCTTCTCGATCCAGTTGCAGTCTTCTTCGGTGATGGTGAGCGGCGGCAGCAGCTTGATCGTGTGGCTGCCGTGGCCGGCGACCTGCGTCAGGATCTTGTGGTCCTTGAACAGCGGCACGGTGATGAGCTGGCAGAACAGGCCCTTGTTGGCGGTCTCCAGCACGTTCCAGGAGGCGCGTAGCCGCAGCGATTTCGGCGGGCCGAACTCGACGCCGATCATCAGGCCCTTGCCGCGCACTTCCTTCATCAGCTCATAGCCGGGCACCATGCGCGTCAGCGCGAGGCGAAGCTCGGCACCGCGCTTGGCGGCAGCCTCGATCAGCTTCTCGGATTCCATCACGTCCAGCGTGGCGATGCCGGCGGCCATCGCGAGGTCGTTCTTGGAGAAGGTCGAACCGTGCACCACCGCACGGTCCATCTGGTTGAAGATCTTGTCGAAGATGCTTTTCCGCGTCAGCACCGCGCCGACCGGCACGTGGCCGCCCGAAAGTGATTTCGACAGCAGCACCATGTCGGGCTCGACGTTCCAGTGCTCGACCGCGAGGAAGCGGCCGGTGCGGCCCATGCCGGTCTGGATCTCATCGGCGATGAATAGCGTGCCGTATTTCTTGCAGAGCGCAGCCGCGCCCGGCAGGAACTCGTCGGTGGGCATGTTGACGCCCTTGCCCTGGATCGGCTCGACGATGAAGCCTGCGACCTCGCGCGAGGACAGCGCCTTCTCCAGCGCGGCGAGATCGTTGAACGGGACCGAGGTGCAGCCGGGCAGCAGCGGCTCGAAGCCGCTGCGGAAATTCGCATCCCCCGTCAGCGACAGCGCGCCGTAGGTCAGGCCGTGATAAGCGTGGGAACAATAGACGATGCCTGGGCGCCCCGTGGCACCGCGAGCGAACTTGATCGCGGCTTCGACGCTCTCCGCACCCGAATTGGCGAAGAATGCCTTGTCGAGATAGGGCACGTATTTCAGCAGCCGCTCGGCGAGCACGCCGGCGAGCGTCGAGACGTCGAACTGAACGAGATTGGGCAGATCCGCGTCGAGCACGCTCTTCAACGCTTCGCGCATCACCGGATGGTTGCGGCCGATCGCGAACACACCGAATCCGGACAGCAGGTCGAGATAGCGCGCGCCATCGCGGTCGTAGAGGTACTGCCCCTGCCCTTTCTGGAAGCCGACATCGTAACCGATGGTCTTGAGCACCCGAACGAACTGCTCGTTCAGGTGACGCGTATGCAGGGAGCTGCGTTGCGCCTCGCGGTCAGCAAAGAGCTGGGCCATGTTTGGATTTGGAGTGTGCATCCGCTACATACTTCGGTTGATGGCTGTGTCGTCAACAGAAAACGGTCGTTGCGGCCTTTTGCCCTTTTTCGGACCATCTTCGCAAGCACAGCTTTAAATCATGTTGCACTGCCGAGGAACTATGATGCGTTTGGCCCTTTACTCCGGAATAATACTGGTTAGCGGTTTCAGCAGTTTGAACCCGGCCTTCGCGGCCGATCCGACCGGCGACTGGCGGGTCGCCGACGGCGTCGCCAATATCCGCGTCGCTCAATGCAATGGCAGCATGTGGGGCGCGGTTTCCTGGGAGAAGACCCCCGGCGGTCGCGACGAGAATAACCCGGATGCGTCAAAAAAGAGCAGACCGACGCTGGGCATGGCGATCCTGATCGACATGAAGAAGACGGCCGGTGCCGACCAGTGGGAGGGCCAAGTCTACAACGCCAAGGACGGCCAGCTTTACGCATCGACCATCACGCCCGCCGGCGCCGACGAACTCGAGATCAAGGGCTGCGTGCTCGGTTTCCTTTGTGGCGGCGAGACCTGGACTCGGGTTGGGCCACCGATCCCGTCGAGTCCCGCCAACAGCATGGCCAAGGGCGCGCCGAAGACCACCGGCGCGGCGCCCAAGACGGCTGCGACCACGCCGCCCGGCGCTCCCAAGAGCGCCGGCGCGAGCGCGAAACCTGGTCAGAAGAGTGCCGCCGATCCCGTCGGCGACATCTGCCTACTCCCTGAGATTGCGGGGTTTGCCCATTAGGGCCGGCTGAAACAGCAGCACGGCGGCAAGCGTCGTCACCAGCGACAGCGCGAGCAGCTTGCCCATGCTGGACGTGCCCGGATGGCTCGACAGCCAGAGGCTGCCGAACGCAGTGGCCGTCGTCAGCGCGCTGAAAAAGATCGCTCGCGTCAGGCTGGTCTGCAGCAGATTTGTCCTGCCGGAGCGCCAAGCCACGACATAGTAGATCTTGAAGGCGACGCCGACGCCGAGCAGCAACGGGAAGGCGACGATATTGGCGAAGTTGAGCGGCAAGCCGATCAGCACGCAGATCTCGAGCGTCACCGCGCCCGCAACCAGGAGCGGCACCAAGGTCATCAGCACGTCGGTGAAGCGCCGCAAGGTGATCCACAACAGCAGGCTGATCACGACCAGCGCATAGATGCCGGCCATGATGAAGGCGCGCACGACGGTATCGCCCGATTTCAGGATCGAGACCGGACCGCCGATCGCGGTCGGCTCCGCTACCAGCACGGCCGCGGCGAATTTGCGCAGGGTGTCGTTGTCGTTTGGATCTCCGCGCGGCAGCGCCTCGACGCGGATCACGCCGTCCTTGCTCTTCCAGGCATTGACCAGATCGGGCGGTAGCGATTTCAGCGTAACCGGCTCGGCCTGCATCGCGTTCCTGAGTTGATCGAACACGATCTTCATTGGCGTGATGAAGACGTCCTGCGCCTTGTTGCGGGTCGCCTCATCCGCGTTGGCGAGCTTCTCGAGCGCATCGGCAAGCCGCCGCGAGGCGACCGCGCCGGGTCCCTTCTCGTTGCCTGCAGTCCTGCGCAAGGCGTCGACCGAGGACTTCAGCGCGTCGACGTTTTCCTGGTCCGATGGCGCAGCATCGACCTGATCCGGGTTGAGCGCGGGGTTGATCACCTTGGCGCCCTGCGCGATCAGCTTCAGCTTCGGCTCCTGATCCGATGGCACGAAGCTGTCGAGTGACATTACTCGCAGCACCTCCGGCAGCTTCTCGAGCTTCGCCTCGACCTGCCTCGCCTGCTCTTCCGAATTGGTCAGCACGTTGATGGCGTTGGCGCCGGTGTTCGGATCCTTGCGCAGGTCAAGGAAGGTCGCGATCGACTCCGCCCTGGGGTTGCGCAGGTTCATCGGGTTGAAGTCGAACTTCATGTAGTAGAGAAGCGGCAGGCCGCCGAGCGCGAGCAGCAATGTGCCGCCGACGATCACGACGCGGTGCGTCTCCAGGAAGCGATCGACCGGCGCCAGGAAGGCGTAGCCCACGGGCTCCTTCTCGCCGGGCGGATTCAAGAGCTTCAATAGCGCCGGCAGCACGGTGATCGAGGAAAAGAACGCCACCAGCATGCCGACGCCAGCGATCTGGCCGAGCTCAGCGATGCCCTTGTAGTCGGTCGGGATGAAGCAGAGGAAGCCGGCCGCCGTCGCCATCGCTGCCAGCGAAAGCGGGATCGCCGAGCGCTTGGCGCCCAGCACAAGCGCAGAAGTGAGATCATCGACCTTGTAGCGCTCCGAGCGATAGCGAACGCTGTACTGGATGCCGAAATCGACGCCGAGACCGACGAACAGCACGGCGAAGGCGATCGACAACAGGTTGAGCGAGCCGACCATCATCAGGCCTGCGGCCGTCGTGATCGCGAGCCCGACGAACAGGTTGACGAACACGGCGAAGATGATCTTCGCCGAATGCAGCGCAAGCCACAGAATGAACAGCACCACGATGACAGTGCCGACGCCGTTGACGACAGCGCCTTCCTGAACCGTCGCATATTCTTCGTTGGCGATCGGGACAGGGCCGGTCAGGCGCACTCGCGCCTGATATTTGGTCGGGAAATCCAGATCGGCCGCAGCTTTCCGGATCGCGTCGGTCGCGTCCTTGCCGGGCTCGAGCGCATTGTAGTCGAGGACCGGCTTGAACTCGATGAAGGCGCGCTTGTCGGAATCGGTCAGCGGCTTGTCGCTGACGAGCTCGCGCCAGGAGAAGATTGCGTTGCCCTTGTTAAGGACGGTCTCGACCGTCTGCGCGATCAGGTTGAACGGACGCTCGGTGTTGTCGAGCTTCACCTGGCCGCGCTTGACGCCGGCAAGGCCGGTCTCCAGCGCGCCGGTGAGACCGCGGATCGAGGGATCGCCCGCCATGATCTCGATCAGGGGCGCTGCGGATTCGAACTGGCCGGTGATCTTGCCGACCTCCTCGGTCGGCAAGAATAACAGCCCGTTCCGCTCGAAGAACTCGCCGGTCCCGAGCTGCTGCGCCGACACGAAGTTGGTCTTGTCATCCTTCAGCTTCGCATAGAGCGCGTCGGCCGCAGCCGTCGTCATCTCGGGCGTCGCCGCCTCGACGACAGCCAAAATAGTGGCGTCACGGTCAAAGGCGCGGTCGAAAGCCTGGTCGCGCTGCCGCCAGTCGAGATTTTGCGCAATCAGCGAGTTGATATCGGTGTTGATGGCGAAATGGCGCGCTGCGTAGTAGCCGGCGCCAACCGCCAGCAGGAGCCCGGCGACAACGACGAGGGTGGCAAATCGGGTGCAGGCTCGGACGATCGCAACGACTATACTTTGCAGCACATCTTTTCTTTCTGGCTTTCAAACAGCTTGCCGGAAACGCCCGCTGTTTATCGGAGTTCCCCGGCGAAACCTATCGCTGTTTTGGGCGGTTTGACCGGTCGGCAGGTTCGAGGAATTGACGGAAGTCAATGACCGTGCGCGCGGGTATAGACGGCCAGTTGAGGCGGTAAAGTGACGAAGGGGTGAGGCTCTTGCCTTAACTTTTCCGCATCATAGTACCGTTAACGGAACCGAGACTGCGTTCCGCCTTTCCTCGCGGCCGTTTTTTTGACACAAGAACCCTGTGCCTCCATGCGCTTGGGGCCAAACGGACGGGGTGGTCAGCTACCGCCGACGCGGAACCAATGGCGTGGATATTGCACTATTGCCAAGTATCGGGGTGGCGCCGGGGACAACTGAACGGATTTGGTGCAACTTGCGTGATGGGCGTCCTATGGAAGTTTATCTAGCGCAGCCGCGCGGCTTTTGTGCCGGCGTGGTGCGTGCAATCGAGATCGTGGAGCGGGCGCTCGAGAAGTACGGCCCGCCCGTCTACGTGCGCCACGAGATCGTACACAATAAATACGTCGTGGAGAGCCTGAAGAAGAAAGGCGCAATCTTCGTCGAGGAGCTGTCCGAGGTTCCGCCGAAGGCGATGACCGTCTTCAGCGCCCATGGTGTGGCGCGCAGCGTCGAGGAAGAAGCTGCCGAGCGCGACCTTCCTGTGCTCAATGCGACCTGCCCCCTGGTCACGAAAGTTCACAATCAGGGGAAGCGATACATCTCGAAAGGCCGTACCCTGATACTGATCGGCCATGCCGGCCATCCCGAGGTGGAGGGAACCATGGGCCAGGTTCCGGGCCCCGTGTTGCTGGTCCAGAGCGTCGAAGAGGTTAAGGCCCTGACGCTGCCGGCCGATCGGCCAGTGGCCTATATCACCCAAACCACGCTGTCGGTGGACGACACCAGGGACATTATCGCGGCCCTTCAGGCCCGGTTTACAGATATTCAAGGCCCCGACATCCGGGATATCTGCTATGCGACACAGAACCGCCAATCTGCGGTAAGGGACTTAAGTAAGCTGGTCGACGTAATCTTGGTGGTGGGCGCCGCCAATAGTTCCAACTCGAACCGGCTCCGCGAAATCGGCACTGAGGCCGGCGTGGCGAGTTATCTGGTCGCCGATGGCCGCGAGCTCAATCCGGAATGGTTGAAAGACGCCAAGACCGTCGGCATCACAGCCGGCGCCTCGGCACCTGAGGTTCTCGTGGATGACGTGATCGAAGCCCTGCGACGGATTGGACCAGTCTCGGTCTCAGTGCTCCCGGGTCGCGAGGAAAACATCGAATTCCGGCTTCCGGCGGAACTCGCCGCAAGCTGACCTCCCTGAATTCAAAGCCCAGAAAGAAACGTGTGATGGCAATACCCTTCTTCAAGGAAATGCGTATCGGCGGCTATTTGCTCAAGCAGAGACTGCTTGGCCGCAAGCGCTATCCGCTCGTGCTGATGCTGGAACCGCTGTTTCGCTGCAATCTCGCCTGCGTCGGCTGCGGCAAGATCGATTATCCGGACGCGATCCTCAACCGCCGCATGACGGCGCAGGAGTGCTGGGACGCCGCCGACGAGTGCGGCGCACCGATGGTGGCGATCCCCGGCGGCGAGCCGCTGATCCACAAGGAGATCGGCGAGATCGTGCGCGGCCTCGTGGCGCGCAAGAAGTTCGTCTCGCTCTGCACCAACGCACTGCTGCTCGAGAAGAAGCTCGACCTGTTCGAGCCCTCCCCGTACCTGTTCTTCTCGGTGCATCTGGACGGCCTGAAGGACCACCACGACAAGGCGGTGTCGCAGAAGGGCGTGTTCGATCGCGCGGTGTCCGCGATCAAAGCGGCGAAGGCGCGCGGATTCACGGTCAATGTCAACGCGACCATCTTCGACGGTCATCCGGCCGAGGAGATCGCGAAGTTCCTCGACCTCACCGTCGAGCTCGGTGTCGGCGTCTCCATGTCGCCGGGCTACGCCTATGAGCGCGCGCCGGACCAGGAGCACTTCCTCAACCGCACCAAGACCAAGAAGCTGTTCCGCGACGTCTTCGCGATGGGCAAGGGCAAGAAGTGGAACTTCATGCATTCCAGCCTGTTCCTGGACTTCCTCGCCGGCAACCAGTCCTACGAGTGCACGCCCTGGGGCATGCCCGCGCGGAACATCTTCGGCTGGCAGAAGCCCTGCTATCTGCTCGGTGAAGGCTACGCAAAAACCTTCAAGGAGCTGATGGACACCACCGACTGGGAGACCTACGGCACCGGCAAGTACGAGAAGTGCGCCGACTGTATGGCCCATTGCGGCTACGAGCCGACGGCAGCCACCGCGGCGTTCAACAATCCGTTCAAGGCGGCCTGGGTCGCGCTGCGCGGTATCAGGACCACCGGCCCGATGGCACCCGAGATCGACCTCTCCAAGCAGCGTCCGGCGCAGTACATCTTCTCGGAGCAGGTCCAGAAGAAGCTCTCCGAGATTCGCCGCGACGAGGCGCTCGCCGCGCAGGAGAAGGCCTCGACCGCCGCGTAACCGCGAGCAGGCCCGAACGAACAAGGCCCGGTCGCCATCGCGACCGGGCCTTTTCGTTTGCTCGAGTCAAACGCCGGGGAAGAAGCGGAGCGGCACGCAGGCTGCGCTCGTCGCCCTTCTTGCTGGCTGCCGGGCAGGCCTCAGTCAAGAAAGTGAAAAACAACCCCATGCAAAGTAGAAACGCAGCGGCCAAACGGCACGATGTCAATTCGGATAAGCCATTGCCATGTCAGCGGCAAACGAGCAACCGCAGCACGCGGAAGTCTCGGTGAAAACGGCCACAGACCGTGTCGATTGGTCAACCCGCCGGAAGTCGCTTGGGAATTACGAAAGTCGCAGTTGGAGCGCCTCCGGACGGCTTGGGCTCGCGCCTGCGGGAAGCGGACACAACGCCGTTGCGTCCCCTGCGTCTGCCTGATCGCCTTCAACTCGAAGGCCGGCGGGAATTGACGATTGTTCCCTCTCGTTGCCACAGATGATCCCCTGTCACTGAAATTATCGTGTCTCACTTCAGGGGTGCAGTCCAGCACTGTCACCGTAGTACCGGCCGTAATACCGGCGCACTCACCGTAATTCCAGGCCGAAAGACCTGCTACCAGCTAAACGTGCTACGCACTTTCCTGACTAGCGATAACAACGATTTCATATGGGCTCCACAAGATCCCCCTAAGGCCACAGGGCCGATCAGCCTAATATCCCAAAAATCTTGCCCACTCGACACAGCTTGGAAAGCGAGCCAATAGAGCGCAAGCGGGAAGAGCACGCTCAAGGTCACTCGAACGACATATCTCTTTATCCAAAGGAAAAGGACCGCCGAGACAACACTGAAGCAAAAATTTTCCATAGCGACGACGACGGCCATATTAGTTTCCCCATCGAGTTACGGTTACGGTGACAGTGCACAAAACTAATCGCCATCGCCATCCTGCTGCGGCTTCGGCCCACGCTTGGCTGGCTTGAGAGGTCGCCCTGTCATTCGTTCAAGGCGAGCGATGAAGCGGTCGTTGCCAAGGGGCCGGCCAATGCTCTCCGCAGCGCGCAGGCGATCGAACAGATCGGCATCGGGCGCGCCGTCGAGAAGATCGGCGAAGCGCGGGAAGCGGTCCCGGATCGGCGCCAGCACTGTCACCCCGTCATCCTTGCCGCGCAGATGCGCGCGTGTGCTCGACCATCGCCAATCCTGCGCGCGCTGCACCAGCCGGGCGCGCACCGGGTTGAGCGAGACGTAGCGCAGCGCCGCCGCGAGATGGTCTTCGTCCATGGCGACCGCGCCGAAGCGGCCTTGCCAGAAATGTCCGGTGCGTTTGCGCCGCGCCTGGATGGCCCCTGCATAGGAACGATGCACACGCGCGAGTGCGCGGCGCAAGCCGTCGGCGTCGGATGGGACCAGGATGAGATGCACGTGGTTCGGCATCAGGCACCAGGCCCACACCTCGACCCCGGCCGCCCGGCAATTCACCGCCAGCAGGTCGCGATAAAGGGCATAGTCGTCATCGCCGAAAAAAGTTCGAGCCCGGCCGTTGCCACGCTGGGTGACGTGGTGCGGATGACCGGGGATGACGACGCGGGCGAGACGAGCCATGCCGCAGCATGCATCGAAAGGCGGGTTGGGTCAATTGAGTGCACTGTCACTGTAATTTCGGAACATCTTCGGCTGGCAGAAGCCCTGCTATCTGCTCGGTGAAGGCTACGCAAAAACCTTCAAGGAGCTGATGGACACCACCGACTGGGAGACCTACGGCACCGGCAAGTACGAGAAGTGCGCCGACTGTATGGCCCATTGCGGCTACGAGCCGACGGCAGCCACCGCGGCGTTCAACAATCCGTTCAAGGCGGCCTGGGTCGCGCTGCGCGGTATCAAGACCACCGGCCCGATGGCACCCGAGATCGACCTCTCCAAGCAGCGTC
Organism: Bradyrhizobium ingae; assembly: GCF_055791185.1. Lineage (NCBI taxonomy): Bacteria > Pseudomonadati > Pseudomonadota > Alphaproteobacteria > Hyphomicrobiales > Nitrobacteraceae > Bradyrhizobium > Bradyrhizobium ingae. Next base: position 25,858 of record NZ_JBVUBB010000030.1, on the reverse strand, counting down.
CGGCGCAGTACATCTTCTCGGAGCAGGTCCAGAAGAAGCTCTCCGAGATTCGCCGCGACGAGGCGCTCGCCGCCGAGCAGAAGGCTTCGACCGCCGCTTAAGCGGCTCGAATCGGCACGAAGGAAAAGGCCCGGTCGCCATCGCGACCGGGCCTTTTCTTTTGTGCGCTTCGAAACCTCTCAGACCGTCTCGGGGACGGGTCCCTCGCTGCCGAGCAGGAAGTCGCGGCTGACGCGTAAGGAGCGCAGGGCGCGGTTGAAGTCGATGCCGGTCGAGACCAGGGCGCGCAGCGTGCCCGGATTGCGCACGACGCCGCGCAAGATGGTCGCCACGTCGATCTGGCCGTTCGGCTTGATCGCCTCGCGCGCCAGCGCCGGCAGGGCGCGGTGGGCGGGATCGCTGATGACCCGGAGGGCGGCGAACGGCAGGTCTGCCTCGGCGGCGTAGGCAGCCGCGATATGGCTCTCCATGTCGACGGCGGCTGCACCTGTTTCCGAATGGAGCGCCGCCTTGCAGGAACGGCCGGTGACCACCTCTTCGGCACCGGCGAGGCGGCCACGCACGACGCGGCGGCGTCCGGAGGTCAGCTTGTCGATGAGATCTTCGCTGAGCGACAGGCCGGCGGCCCAGCGGGCGTCGCCCGCCAGCACCTCGGTCGCCACCACGACGTCGCCCGAGCGAAGTGTGGGATCAAGTCCGCCGGCCACGCCGAACGAGATCACGCCACGGATGCTTTCGGGGTCGACGACCGTCAAAAGCGCCCGCAACTGCGTCGGACTGCTGGAAGAGCAAATAACGGCCATCCCGGGCCCTGCCGCGATGCGGGCCTCCTGAACCAGACCGGTCACAATAAGTATCGGCCGCAGGTCTATTGCATTACCCGCGGAGCCCCCGTCCCCCGTCCCCAAAGTCACATTCCGACCCCTACCACCCTGCTGTTGGTGTTCCGCAAGTTCCGATACCGCGCCAGCGCCCACAGCGGGAAGAACTTCGAGTAACCATGATAGCGTAGATAAAATACACGGGGGAAGCCTGTCGCCGTGTAGCGCTGCTCGTCCCACAGCCCTTTTTGGTTCTGTGTTGCAATCAGGTACTCCACCCCGCGGCCTATGGCCGGATGATCGACTTCACCGGCCGCCATCAGGGCAAGCAAGGCCCATGCCGTTTGCGAGGCGGTCGAGGGAGCAGCCTCCCAGCCCTTGTAATCGAGCCGGTAGCTGACGGCGTCCTCGCCCCAGCCGCCGTCCTTGTTCTGGATCGAGACCAGCCAGTCGGCGGCCTTGCGAATCATCGGGTCGGTGTGGCCGAGGCCGGCCGCGTTCAGAGCACACAGCACCGACCAGGTTCCATAGATGAAATTCATGCCCCAGCGGCCGTACCAGGAGCCCTCCGGGTGCTGGGTCCGGCGCAGATAGGCGACACCATCGGCCACGTGCTTGCTGGTCTTCTCGGTCTCGCCGAGCTGGGCCAGCATCGAGATGCAGCGCGCGGTGACGTCCTCGGTCGGCGGATCGAGCAGCGCGCCATGGTCGGAGAACGGGATGTTGTTCAAATAATATTCAAGGTTGTTCACGTCGAAGGCAGCCCAGCCGCCGTCGTCGCTCTGCATGCCCTCGATCCACTCCCGGCCACGGTCGATCGCGGCGTCATAGCCGGCCGTACCGTGCTCCCGGCGCATGCGATCCATCGACATCACCACCACGGCGGTGTCGTCGAGATCGGGATAGTGGGCGTTGTTGTACTGGAAGGCCCAGCCGCCGGGACGCGTGTCGGGACGCTTCACCGCCCAGTCGCCCTTCACCTCCAGCTCCTGCTTCGGGATCAGCCAGTCGAGGCCCTGCTTGGCGGCCGGCACCGCTGCTGGACCGCCGGCCTCGAGCAGAGCGTGCGCGGTCAGCGTCGTATCCCAGATCGGCGAGACACAGGGCTGGCAATAGGCTTCGTCGTCCTTGATCACGAGCAGCTTGTCGATGCCCCGGCGTGTGGTCGCGCGCGGCGGATAGCTCTCGTCCCTGCCTAGCGCGTCGTACATCATGACGATGTTGGCCATCGGCGGATAGATCGCACCCATGCCGTCCTCGCCGTTCAGCCGCTCCTCGGTGAAGGCGAGCGCCGCATCGATCGCGCGCTTGCGCAGGCTCTTGGGAAACAACGGCTCGATGACGCGCAAGGCCGCATCGAGCGAGCGGAATAGCACGAACCAGGCCATGCTCTGGTGCGGCGCCTTGGCGGTCATGCCGATCGACCGCGGATCTTGCAGGAACAGCTCGTCGATGCCGACGCCTTTGGGATTCCGTGCGCGCGGCTTGAGCGCCGCGAGCACCATCAGCGGCACCATGGTGGTGCGCGCCCAATAGGAGATCTTGTTGAGGTGGAACGGCGACCAGAATGGCAACAGCACGATCTCCACCGGCAGCACTGGCACCGCGCGCCAGCTCACGACGCCGAACATCGCAAGCGTGAAACGGGTGAAGACGTTGCTGTTGATCGCGCCGCCGCGCGAACGGATCGCCTCGCGCGCACGCACCATGTGCGGCGCGTCGACGGAATCACCGATCATCTTGAGCGCGAAGTAAGCTTTCACGCTCGCGCTCATGTCGAATTCACCGTCATGCACCAGCGGCCAGCCGCCATGGGCGCCCTGCACGCGGCGCAGATAATTACCGATCTTGGCTTCGAGCACGGCGTCGATCGGCTCGGCGAGATGGTGCCGCAGCAGGATGTACTCCGCCGGAATCGTGCAGTCGGCCTCGAGCTCGAACACCCAATGGCCGTCGGATTGCTGGAAGCCGAGCAACCCTTGCGTGGCCGACGCAATGCTCGATTCCAAGACTTCGCGGTTGGTCGCGTTCTTGTTCACGGAATGCATCTCGCTCGATATCTCCGATAGTTGCTGGGATAATTGACCGGGACCAAAGCCCGTCAGGTCCGCTGTGCGGCCAGGACCAAATCGGCGGCGCGATCGCCGGACCGGACCGATCCCTCAATGGTTGCTGGCAAGCCCGTAGCAGTCCAGTCGCCGGCAAGAAACAGGTTTTTCAGCGTGGTGACCGGCCCGGGACGCAGGGCATTCTGCTCGGGCGTGGCGGCAAAGGTGGCGCGGCGCTCTCGCACGATCTGCCAGGGGGGCAATTCGGGAGGCAATTCGCCGGCAATGCCGCCCGCCTTGCAGACCTCGTTCCAAATCGTCTGCGCGAGCTCTTCGCGCGGCATCTCGACCAGCCGGTCGCCATTGCTGATGGTGACGGACAGCCGGTTCGGGAACGCGAACAGCCATTCGACGACGCCGCCGATCACGCCCAGAATTGGCGCCGAGCCCGGCGGCGGCTCAAAGCGGAAATGCGCGTTCACGATGGCGCGAAATTGCGTCGGGGTTTTCAGGCCGGGCAGCAGCGAGGCGGCGGCGCGTGGCGGTACCGCCATCACGATCACGTCGTCGGGCCCGATCGCGACGACATCCTCGCCGCCGAAATTGAGCGCGCCGACCTTGCCGTCGGTGGTCGCGTACGAACGCAGCTCATGACCGAGCTGCACGGAGTGACCGCGCTCGGTCAGGAACTTCACCGCAGGCTCGATCAGCACGGCACTCAGGCCATCGCGCGCGATCAGCGGACGGCAGGCCTGGCCGCCGGCAAGCAGCGTTTCGCGCACGATCGCGCCGGCAAGCCCCGCCGAGCCTTCGGGAGGATCGACGTTGAGCGCCGCAAGCAACAGCGGCTGCACCAGGCGCTGATACAGCACGCCCTCGCAGGGGATCGCCTTGCCGACCAGCGTCTCCTCCGACGCCCAGATCAGCGGCGCGAGCTTGAGATAGTCGGTCAGTCCGGTGTCGGGGACACGACGGCTCTCGTCGAACACCCAACCCGGCAGGCGGCTGTCGCCGAGATCGAGCTGCCAGCGCTGCCCGGTCTTCAGATCAACGAAGGGAAACTGCGCACGCGCCGGGCCCACCAGCCCCGCCTCGCTGCCGATCGAGCGCGCATAGGCGAGCGCGTGGCGATTGCCCGACAACAACAGATGGTTGCCATTGTCGATGACGAGATTGGTCGCGCCGTCGAAATAGGAACGGCAGCGGCCGCCGGCCTGCTGCGTCGCCTCGTGCACGGCGACCTTGAAGCCGGCATTGGCAAGCCGCACGGCGGCAGAGAGGCCGGAAATGCCGGCGCCGATGATGTGAGCTGTCTTTTGCATCAGAAAAAAGCGTAACGGAGAAGGATGGCGATACGTGCGACCTTGGACACACGCACCGGCGCGCGGGGCGCGGCAAAGCCGCGTTCGAGCAGGAGGTCCAGAATGGCGTGATAATATTTCGACATGATCCGCGGCGCGCGCACCGCGCGGCGCTTGTTGCGCGCCATGATCTCGTCCGACTTCTCGAAATGCGCCTTTGCGCGCTGGGCGAGTGGCAGGCAAACCTTCGGCAGCGCGCGCTCGGCGATGACGCGGGTCGGATCGTTGGAGGTGATGCCGGCATGCATCAGGCCCTCACGCGGCAGGTAGAGCCGGCCGAGGCCTGCGTCCTCGTCGATGTCGCGCAGGATGTTGGTGAGCTGGAGCGCGCGGCCGAGGTGATGTGCGAGCAGGATGCCGTCCTCTTCCGGCATGCCGAACACCCGCACCGACAGGCGTCCCACGGCACTCGCGACGCGATCGCAGTAAAGATCAAGGACTGCCATGTCGGGTGCGCGGATGTCCTGCGGCACGTCCATCTCCATGCCATCGACGATGGCGAGGAAATCCTCCCGCTTCAGCCCGAAGGTCTTCACCGAGGCGACGTAGTCGGCGAGCCGTGCCGGCGGATGGCCCTGATAGAGCGCGTCGATGTCGTTGCGCCATTCCTGAAGAGCAGCGAGGCGTTCATCGCGCGGGCCGTCGGAATCGGCGATGTCGTCGACCTGACGGCAGAAGCTGTAAATCTGGAACATCGCCTCGCGCTGGTCGCGCGGCAGGATGCGCATCGCGGCGTAGAACGAGCTGCCGGATGCGGTCGAGCCATAATTGGCGCCGGGCGAGGTCGCCTCAAGCGTCATGGGCAGGCCCCGGATTGGAGATTGGCCTGCGCCCGAAGGCGCGACGGCCGATTTCACCAGCGATGCCGGCGAGGCTGAAGGTGAGGAGCTCGAGCTTGTTCAGATGCACGCGCTCGCGCAGGGGATCGCGCACCTTCAGGAGGCGCACGATGCGGTCGGCATAGGCCTGGATCACCGAGATATCGACGCCCAGGCGGAAGTCCCGCACCTCGGCGGAAAGCGACTTGCTATCGTTCAGGAGCTCTTCGTTGCGAGCGGCGAGCGCCTGGAGACAGGCCAGCATCTGCGGCGGCGAATGATCGCCGCCAAGCTGCTCGACCGCGGCGCCGCTTGCGGCCAGCGCATCGCGCGGCAGGTAGACGCGGTTGAGCGCGCGAAAATCCTTGCCGCAATCCTGGAGGTGGTTGTTGATCTGCAAGGCGGCGCAGAGCGCATCCGACGCAACCCAGGTCGAGGTCGCCTCGCCGTGCACGTCGAGCATGAAGCGGCCGACCGGCATCGCCGAGTAGCGGCAGTAGTGAATGACCTCGTCCCAGGTCTCGTAGCGCAGTTTCGTCACGTCCATGCGGAACGCGATCAGCACGTCGAGCGCATGGCGCGGCGACATACCGCGCTCGGCCAGCGCGCGGCGGAGAATGACGGCCTCGGCCTGCGTATCGCCATTGCCGTTGAGCTCGGCCTCGAGCAAGTCGAGATAGGCGAGCTTCTCTTCAGGCGGCAACGTCGCATGGTCGGCGATGTCGTCGGCCGTGCGAACGAAATTGTAGAAGGCGAGGATCAGCGCGCGGTGACGCGGATGAATGATCCACGACGCGACGGGAAAATTCTCGTCGCGGTCACCCTTGCCGGATCGCAATTCGCTCGCAGAAGTCATTGGGGACTGGTTAACAATCGTCTGAACAGGAAGGCTTTTTTCGGCGCGCCGGCCCAAGCCGTCGCGGCCCCCATATAGGGGAATATGCCCGCAAAACCAACCTGTCTCGCGGGTCCCCTGCCCTCAGAATCGACGCCGCCGCAAAGGCGGGCCCGTGAACGCTCCACGGGCCACGCGAAAGCTTACTGGTTGTGGGTCTTCAGGACCTGATCGCAGGCCTGCGAGATCTTGGCCCGATTCTCCTTCAGGCAGGCCAGAATCGTGAAATCGCCCTGATCGATGACCGGACGGCAGAATTTCTGCACGTCGCGCGTGCAGGCCTTCTGCTCTTCGGCCGTGCCGCGTCCCTGCTGGGGCTGTTGGGCAAATGCCGCGGTCGAAAGGGATGCCGACAGCAGGGTGAGAGCGAGGAGAAATTTACGCATGGTAGTCCTTCATTCTGACGGCAGAATCTCTCCGTTCCCGGACAGCACAGGGCGGACGACCGGAGCGGATTGTTCTGATGGCGTTGCCGCGGAGCGCGCAGCAGTGGAGACAGCACAAGCACTGGTAAATGCGGCCAAATTGGCACCAAATCCACCAGATAGCGCCTTCGCAGGGCTCTCATTGGCAGATGTAAGAGATTGATACTATGAGATTATTTAGGCAGCCGGTGTTTTGCCATGGACCTGTTGCAGACATGCATCGCAAGCCCTTGCGGTCGTCATCGAAAAGGCACAGCTGAAACCCGTGCGGGAACGTCGAAAATGGCCGCAATGGTTCGCGGTCCTGACACCTCACGGGGCTATGGTTTGAACCTGCCCGCAGATGGAGACACTAAACTTTCGATGCGGCGAGACGTTCTATCAGGAGCGAACGTCATTCAGAAAACGGGATATTCGACATGAAATTCTTTGGACGGTCCGGACTGGCGATCAAGGCGGCAGGCATTGGCGCCGCGCTGCTCTTTTCGGTTTCGGCGAGCCACGCTCAGTCGTCCGGGCCCTTTGCCGGCTTTGACGGCGCGTGGTCGGGCACCGGCACCGTGTCGCTGTCGGACGGGTCCACCGAGCGCATCCGCTGCAAGGCCGACTACAAGGTTGCGGCCAGCGGTCTCGGCCTGAAACAGGCCCTGCACTGCGCCAGCGACAGCTACAAATTCGATCTCACCAGCGACGTGACGAGCCAGGGCGACCGCATTTCAGGCAATTGGAGCGAAGCCAGCCGTAACATCTTCGGCAATCTGCAGGGCACCGCCGGCGGCGGCCAGATCGACGTGTTCGTCGAGGCCAACGGTTTCGCCGCCAACCTGACGCTGCGCACCAACGGCAGCAAGCAGACGGTGCAGATCAACTCCAAGGGCGAAATCCGCGGCGTCAACATCACCATGGTGAAGAGCTGAAGCGCTTCACCTCACCTGATGAGCGGACGACATGGCCCCTGGTTCTCACGAGCCGGGGGTTTTTCATGACATGATTCATTGACAACACGGACCCCAGTCGCAGAATTCTGCTCAAGGCCGCCGGCCTTCTCGCCTCTCGTGCCTCCGGTGACCTCCAATCTGATACTTAACCGTTTTCAGAGAGAAGAGCCTTCGTGCGCCGCAAATCGGGCACGACGATCCTTCCATCGAATCTCGTGCTGAGCGGAGCCAACAAAGCTCGCACCTCCGGAATCTTGCCCTGAGCACACCATAACCCGGACAGGGCATTCGAGGCCCGCAGTTGCCAAAGGCGTGCCCCCTGCCGCACGGCAACGGCTATCGCTTTTTCGTAGCAGCCTTCTGCAATTGCCGGAGAGCCGCCTTCCCTGACCAGCAAGTCGCCCTTGAGCCGGTGAAGCTCGGCCTCGTACCAGCGTCCGCTCGTTCCCGCGACCATCAGCAAGGTTTGGTCGACGAGCTTCATGGCCTCCGCGAATTGTCCTGCTTTTGCCAGCACCTGGGCGAGGAGATAGCGAGCGAACTGCACCCAGATCAGCGCACCGGTGGCCTCCAGCGCCTTTATGCTCTTGCGAAGCTCCGGCAAGCCCTCTTCCACATTCCCGACATTGTAACTCGCCCAGCCTCGCAGCATCCGGCCACCGGCCAGCCAAAGCGGAAACGCATACTCGGTGGCCAGCCTGACGGTTCGTTCGGCCACCGGATACGCTGCCTCCTGGTCTCCACACAGCACGTGCGCCCCCGCCAGAAACGCGAGCGCATTGCAGAGGCTATGCGGATGCTGCTGCTGTTCGGCGAGGCGCACCGCATCCTGGCCGAACGCCAACCCACGTTCGACGTCCCCAAGCAGCGTAGACGCAAGCGTCAAATAGGTTTGCGAAACAATCGGAGTGAGCGGCGCGTGATGCTTCGCATCGTACAACTCGAGCGAATTGCCCAGATGGTCACGCGCCCGAGCCAACTCGCCGATCAGAAACAGCGCCTGGCCCAGAGCACGATGACCGATCAGCTTGGGCATAGGATTGTCCTGCTGCTGGGCTCGCATCAACAGATCTTCTGCCAATGCCCGTGACTGCTCGAAATCGCCTCGCGTGACATGGAAGGCAATGATCCCGTTCAGCACCGCAAATCTCTGATCGGAGCTCTTGGCGGTGTTGCACAGGTCAAGAGCGCGCTTGTAAGCTTCGACGGTCTCGGTGGCGGCAAACCCCTTTGAAGCGGCGAACGCATTCCCCAGCGACTGCTGCAACTGCAATTCAAGATTGTCGCGTTCGGCGCCCGAGGGAAGATCGAGCAACCGCTTGAGAGCCATTTGAAGGTGAGTACTGGCCTCGACGAAAGCAGATCGCGCACTGGCCTGCCGTGCAGCCCTTATCCAATAATCGATCGCGAATTCAGCCCTGCCTGCTTCGGCATAGTGCTGCGCAACGATCTCGGGAGCTGCATGAGCATCCTCCGGGAAATCTCTACATAAGATGTCGGCTATTCTTCCGTGAAGCTTTCGGCGCTGGTCGTTGAGTATGCTCGCATAGGCTTCGTCTCGAAGGAGCGCGTGCTTGAAGGAGAAGCTCTGATCGCTCAGGTGGCCGGTTCGGAACACCAGACCCGATGCCAGCAAGCGATCGACGGCGGCCTGAACATCGCTTCCCGAAAACGGGGCCGTCGCCTTCAACAGCTCGAGGGAAAAGTCGCGACCAATTACGGATGCGATCTGGGCGACGGTTTTTGCCGGCGCGAGCAGGTCCAAACGAGCCATCAGCGAATCATGCAATGTATCTGGCACCAGCAGCGTGGAATGCGTGCCGGAACGTTCCTCGCGCGATCCGCCTCCTCCGCTTTCGAGGACCGCCTTCGTGATTTCCTCGACAAAGAGTGGCACGCCATCTGTCTTGGCCAGAATTTGATCGATTGCGGTCCGCGGCAAGTCTTTGCCCTTGGTCAGGGACTGGACCATCGAAGACACCTGCTGCCGATCCAACCGATTGACCGTCAACGAGGTCACGTGCGGTTGTTCGGCCCAAGGCAACGTAAAATCCGGGCGATGCAACAGGACGACCAATATTCGCCAGCTCCTAACCTTGTCTCGGATGCGCTCCAGCAGTTCGAGGGAGGTTGGATCTGCCCAATGCACGTCCTCGAAGACAAGAATCATCGGTTGCTGTTCGGCGCCTACCTGCAGCAGAGTGAGGAGCGCACTGAAAGTCTGACCCTTTAGCTGCTCGGCTGTGAGTTTGCGTTGGGGATAGTGGTCCTCGGGCGATGGGATCGACAACAGCGCGGCCAAAGGCGGAACGATCGACTGGGTTTGCTCCGTCGTCCGGCGAACCAGATCCTCCAACTTGTTCAATCTGGTTGCAGGTGAGGTATCGCGAGCTATATCCGCGGCCTGCTCCAGGTAATGAAGGACCGGATGTAGCGCGCTGCTTGTATGGTAGGACGAACACTGAAATTGCAGGAAACCGTATCTCTCTCCGGCCAGTCTTTGCCGCAGCGCCAAGACAAGTCGAGACTTGCCAATTCCGGGCTCACCGGAGATCAGGACTATCTGGCCCTTGCCGTGCTTTGCTTTGCCGTACTGCTTGAGCAGGAGGCGTACTTCAGTTTGCCGGCCGATCAGCGGCGTCAAATGCAAGGAGGTGCGCGCCTCAAAACGACTCGATAGAGAGCCTGGCGCTACGACCCGCCACACACGAATTGGCCGCTCGAACCCTTTCAAATTGCGATCGCCGAGATCGGCAAATTCAAACAGCCCCCCAAGCAGGAGCCGAGTGCGCGGAGCGATCAATATCTGGTTGGGCTCGGCCAACGCCTGCAAACGCGACGCCAGATTTGGCGCATCGCCGACAAGCGCGAATTCGAGCGACGGCCCCTCTCCGATCAAATCACCGACGACGACGAGACCGCTTGCAATGCCGATCCGCACCTCGAGCTTTCCGGCGATCGGAACGGCCAAAGCCGGAACCGATTCAACGATCGCCAACGCCGCCTTGACCGCACGTTCGGCATCATCCTCGTGCGCCGATGGAAAGCCGAAATAGGCCAGAACTCCGTCGCCCATCAGACGTGCTATGTGCCCGTCATAGCGACGAATGGCGTCACCACAACAGTCCTGGAAGTCAAAGAGGATCTTACGCAACTCCTCGGGATCGAGCTGTGCGGATAAGGACGTCGAGCCTACGAGATCGCAAAAGAGCACCGTAAGGTGGCGCCTTTCGGCACTCTGAGCCGCCGTGGGCGGCGATCGGGGATCAACGGAGCGGCTGGCGGCGTGCGATGAGCCGCAGAGAGCCTGTATCGCCTTAACCAGCTTCTTGCGGTGACCGAAGGAAACGCCGAGCTGCTCCAGATCGCGCTCAGTCAGATCCGTCAGGATTTCCCAATCGATATCGTTCGTGGCAAACAGGTCGGCATATTGCGCCAATCCAATCTCTTCCAGCCAGTGCTGCAGATCGGTCATTGTGGCACACAACCCGAACGCCTCTGGCGGTCACGCCAAACCCGCCAACGCGGGTTCGGAGAGACTGCGCGATTATCCTGCGCGCGGATATTCGTATAGGCAAGCTGAATTTCGGCTGCGAACGCCGCATCCCTGATGGTAACGAGAGCCGCTCTCGCTCAGATCGCGCGCTTGTCCGCTCCGTGAATCTTCTCGTGCAGGTTGATCAGCCACATCGCTGTCGGGCGCAGGATGAAGAGGTCTGCAACCAGCGCTGCAACCATCGAGAAGGCGCTGAGCCAGCCGAACAGGCGCAGCGACGGCAGGTCGGAGAACACAGTGACCACGAGGCCGCAGGCGAGCACCACCGTGGTCAGGATCAGCGCGGGGCCGACCAGCACCGTGGCACGCTCGACCGCGAGCGCCGAGGATACCCCGGGCTTGCTCTCCAGCCTGAGGCGGTTGAGGAAGTGAATGGTCGCGGAGAGGCCGAGACCGAATGAGACGGTCAGTGCCACGACGCTGGCGAATTGCAGTCCCTCACCCATCGCCCACAACACCGTTCCCGACATCACCACCGGGAAGATGCCCGGCAGGATGCACGCGAACATCACCACCCAGGAGCGGAAGGCGAGCCCAATGAAGATCGCGACCAGCGCGAACTCGACCGTGAGGCCGCGGTTCAGCTTCTCGATCATGCTGGCCGAGTTGCGCGCCGCAATCGCGGCAAGGCCTGTCACCGCGATCTCGTAGCCGGGATGCTTCTTGCGAACGGCGTCGAGCTCCTGGTCGAGCTTGTCGACGATGGGCAGGAGCTGGCTGGAATCCTTATCCGGCACGCGGCCTGCGACCACGACCGCATCCTGCTCGGCATCGATGAACCGTCGCACCAGATGCTCGGGGATGACGTTCACATATTCCTTCAGCGTCGCGACGTCCGAGCTGCCCGCCTTTTCCGACAGCCAGCGGCGCAGCGTTTCGAGCGACCAGACGTTGCCGACGCCGGCCGCCTTCTCCACCGTCGCGTGCACGTCCGCGATGGTGTCCAGCGTCTCCGCCGAATAGAGCGATTCACCCTTGGGGAAGGTGATCAGGACGTTGACGGGATTGGCGCCCGTCAGCTTGGCGTCGAGCCGGTTGCTGGCCGCAACGGCCTGGCGCTTGTCCGGCACCTGGTCGGCAAGGCGGTAGCGCGGCTGGAGGTTGGCGTAGATCACCCCTAGGCTCGCCACGAACAGCACCGCAATCAGGCTGAACAGACCGGGTCGCCCCACCATCCGCACCGCGATCCAGTAGCAGAAATTGCGCAGCGCCTGCACGCCGGCATCCGCGCTCTGGAACTTCACGGCAAATATCTTCTCGTTACGTACGAACAGCACACCGAACACCGGGACCAGCGACAGCACCGTAACGAGCGCGATGATGGTGGCGGCAAGCCCCGCCTCGCCGAACTTGCGGATCAGGTCGGAGTCGGAGAACTGCAGCGCGATGAAGGAAATGCCGGCGGTGCCGTGCGTCAGCACGCAGGCCGGACCCACCACCAGAACGGCGTTCTTGAACGCGGTGAACTTGTCCTGGCCTGCAATCAGCCGGTCGCGCGCGGCGAAGGTGAGCTGCATGGAATCGGAGAAGCTGATGACCATGATGAGCGGCGTCATCACGTTCAGGAACATGTTGAGATTGAAGTTGGCCCAGCCGAGCGCGCCGAGCGCCAGCAAAATCGCGATCATCGGCGGGAACGCCGCCACCACCATGAAGGAGATCTTCCGGAAGAAGATGATGGCGATGATGCAGCCGGCGAGAATGCCGAGGATATTGTAGGTCAGCCCGTCGCGCTCGACGGCATTGCGGATCTCCAGCTGCATCACCGGCACGCCGGAAAGCTGCACGCTGAGCCCGGTGTCGCCGAGATCCTCCTTCATCAGCGCGCGGATGTCGCCGACGACTTTGCCGAGCTTGCTGGAGGCGACCACTTGCGGATCGAGCGAAAGCACGACCAGCGCGAGAGTGCCGTCCTCCGACAACAGCTTGCCGCGGATGATCTCGTTGCTTTTGACGGTCTCAATGAACTTGTCGTAGGCGGCACCCTCGGGAAGCTCGGCAGGGAATAGCGCCGCCGGCAACTTGCCCGGCGCCGGCGCCTGGCGCGCGGAGAACAGCGAGACGAGGCCGCGCGTGCCTTCGACGAGTTGCATGTCCGTGATGAAGTCGCGCAGCTTCATCAGATTCTCGCGCGCCAGCAGGTTCTTGCCCTCGACCACGACGAGGACGTCGAACTCCTCCGCCGGGAACTTCTTGGTCACTTCCTCGTACTGGTGGAATTCACGGCTGTTGGAGCGGAAGAGCTGCGACAGCGAATCGTCGATCTTGATCCGCTGGATGCCGAAGACGGCGCCGACGATCAGCGCGATCAGGATGAGGCAGGACAGGACCGGCGCGCGGATGGCGATCAGCCCGAGACGCTCGATACCGAAGGCGATGGAGGACGAGGGTCCGTGCTCGACCTTGTCGACATGAACCTCACTCTCGCTGTGCTTTTCGAGCATGCCTTGTCCAGTTCCTAAATCGGCTCGGTTGGTGAGCTTATGCGCCCCGCATATCGGCTTGAAAACGCCATACAGATGGGAGGCTTGCCTTTGAAAATGCGCGGGAAATCGCCGCGAGGGGTTTAGCAGGTCGGCCCGCCTCCTCGCAAGCGCGCGCTGGGGAACAAAATCGATCAAGATGCGGCGATTTCGGCCCTTGATCGGCTCATTCCGGCAGTGCCGTGCCGATTCGCGCCGGGGGATCACCACTCTCATCCTTGAGCGCCACGCCGGTCACGCCTCGCGACAGGCCTGCGCGGACCAGCCAGGCGATCTTGAAGGCCGCCTCGCCATAGCTGAGCCCGGCCCGATGGATGTTGGAGACGCAATTGCGCTCGGCATCGGTACGGCCGGGCATGGGCGCAAATGTCAGGTAAGCCCCGAGGCTGTCGGGAGCCGACAATCCCGGCCGCTCGCCAACCAGCATCACGACCATGGCTGCGCCGAGAATGGCGCCGATCTCATCGGCCAGCGCGACACGAGCGCCTGACGCGACAATGATCTGGCCGATTGCGACAGGCGCGGGTTCAGCGAGTCGCGGCAGCAGTGCGCGCAGCAGCTCGATTGCATGCACATGCACCGCGGTCGGCGACAATCCGTCACCGATCACGATCGCAAGCCGGCCGGAAACCGTGGCACGCGCTGCGAGAAGCTCGGCGCAGGCGGGCTCGAGCTGGCGTCCGAGGTCCGGCCGCCGCAGATAGTCGGCGCGATCGGCCGCACGGCTCCTCGCCGCAAGGAAGGGAAGGCCGAACTCACCGAGCTCGGCGATGATCCGCTCGGCATCGAAGGCGGCATGCACGGCGTCGCGGGCGCGTGCGTGATCTAGCGTGAAGTCAAGCAGCGGCCTGGTCGGCAGGCTCGCCCCGCTGCGCCCGAGCGCGACGCGCGCGGGTGTCAGCCTCCGCAGGTCCAGGGTCGGGCGGCTCGGAACGGATGGGCTAGACATGTCGCATCATTCGGCGGGAACGGACGCCTCGCGCAGCCTCAGCGAGTAGTTCGATGCGTTCTGCTGGCCGCTCGATGCCGCGCGCGCAAAGGTGATGAGATGGTGCGCGATCATGGCGCACCCGATCAGGCCTTCGAGATCGCCGTGCCTGATTCGGTCCAGGGCGAACTTCCAGAACACGCGCCTGTAGTCGCCGAGCACGCCAACCTTCCAGAAGATGTTGCGCAGCATGACGAGACCGCGCCTGATGTTCGGCCAGGTCTTCATCTCCGGCGCGACCGGCACCTTGATGCGGTTGGCATAGGTGTAGTCGCACTGGTGCTGATAGCGCGCATAGACCTTCTCGGGCGCGTAGGCCCGCTCCATGCAGAATTTCCAGGACGCCACGACATCATCGTAGGGCAGGAGGAAGTTGACGTTGGAATCGCGACCGTCGTCGTTGATCAGCCGGCCCTCGCGTTCGAGCCGGTCCCACAGCGGCGTCTTCGGCAGCGCCTGAAGCAGGTTGATCGTGAGCAGCGGGATGCGGGACTCCTCGACGAAGGAAAGCAGCGCCTGCGATGTGTTCGGCTTGTCGGTATCGAGCCCCATGATGATGCCGGACACCACCTCCATGCCGTAGGAGTTGATCGTGCGCACACCCTCCAGGATAGGGACCATCATGTTGTGGTCCTTCTGCATCGCGTGCAGCGCGTCGGGATCAGGCGTCTCGATGCCGCAGAAGATGGTGATGAAATAGGCCTCGCGCATCTTCTCGAGGATCTCGGGGCGCTTGGCGATATTGAGCGTCGCCTCGCAGGCGAGCCGCATCACATAGCCGGTCTTCTTCTGCCACTCGATCAGGTGCGGCAACAGGTCCATCGCCGCCTTGCGGTTGCCGATGAAATTATCGTCGACGAAATAGACCGTGTCGGTCATGCCGCATTCGCGCAGGCGATCGAGCTCGGCGATGATCTGCTGCGGCGTCTTGATGCGCGGATTGCGCCCGTAGAGGCCGGGAATGTCGCAGAACTCGCACTGATAGGGACAGCCGCTGGAATACTGGATGCTGCCGAGGAAATATTTCTTCACCTCCGCTAGCTCGTAGGCGGGGATCGGAAACTCCGTCATTGGCACGCGGTCGTTGGTCGTCAGCACCACCTGCTGTGCCGGGCGCGCGGTGTCGCGCGACAGGATCGCGATCAGCTCATTGGTGGCATCGCCAAGCTCGCCGACATGGAGATAGTCGAAGGACGGATAGTAGTCCGGGCAGGCGCTGACCGAGGGGCCGCCGAGCGCAACCGGCAGATCATGTTCATGGGCACGGAGGCAGATGTCGTTCATCTGCTGGCGCTGGATGTGCATGCCGCTGACGAAGACCGCTTCCGCCCATTCGAACTCTTCCTTCGTCGTCGGACGCAGGTTCTCGTCGACGAACTTCACCTGCCATTCCCTGGGCAGATAAGCGGATATGAGCAATAGCCCCTGCGGCGGCATGAAGGCCCTGACGCCGTCGGTCAGGGGATAGGCGTGCTCGAAAGTGCCGAAGGACGAGGTGTAACGCGGGAAGACACAGAGAATATGCCGGATCGTTCCGTTGCTTTCAGCGCGCATCGAGCTTCCCCCAACGACTTCCTACAAACCGTGCAGAATAGACATCAAGACACATAACGTAACGCTGGGCCCGAAATTCCTCAATATTGTGGCATGGGCCTAATTCATGAGACGCACCAATGGTTTCCTCGGTTCATGCCGATTGTCCGTGACCATGCGAAATTTGGGCCGGCTCAGGCGATCAACCCCGAGGCAAAATCGGGTAGCAGCCCCGCATCGCGAGCAAGCCGGAAATCGGCACCGGCAATCCCACTTTTCGCCAGCCAGTCGTCGAACTCCGGCGCGCGGCGCAGGCCGAAGACGTCGCGGACATAGAGCGCGTCATGGAACGAGGTCGACTGATAGTTCAGCATGACATCGTCCGCGCCCGGCACCCCCATGATGAAGGTGACGCCGGCGGCAGCGAGCAGTGTCAGGAGATTGTCCATGTCGTCCTGGTCCGCTTCGGCGTGATTGGTGTAGCAGATGTCGACCCCGAGCGGCAGGCCGAGCAGCTTGCCGCAGAAATGATCCTCCAGCCCGGCGCGGATGATCTCCTTGCCGTCATAGAGATATTCCGGCCCAATGAAGCCGACCACGCTGTTGACCAGCAGAGGTTGATACGCGCGGGCGACCGCATAGGCGCGCGCCTCGCAGGTCTGCTGGTCGACGCCGTGATGGGCGCCCGCCGACAGCGCCGAACCCTGGCCGGTCTCGAAATACATCACGTTCTGCCCGACCGTGCCGCGCTTCAACGACAGCCCCGCCTCGTTCGCTTCCCCGAGCAGAGCGAGATCGATGCCGAAACTGCGGTTGGCGGCCTCGGTTCCGGCGACCGACTGGAACACCAGGTCGACCGGCACGCCCTGCCCGATCAGCGACAGCGTCGTCGTCACATGGGTGAGCACGCAGCCCTGGGTCGGGATGCTCAGCCGCGCGATGATTTCATCCAGCAGCCGCAGCAACTGGCCGATGGTCGCGGGGTCGTCGCTCGCCGGGTTGATGCCGATGCAGGCATCGCCGGCGCCGAGCAGGATGCCATCGAGAATCGAGGCAGTGATGCCCTTGGCGTCGTCGAAGGGATGATTGGGCTGGAGCCGCGTGCTCATCCGCCCCTTCAGGCCGATGGTGTTGCGGAACGATGTGATCACCTGACATTTGCGCGCTGCCAGGATCAGATCTTGATTGCGCATGAGCTTCGACACCGCGGCCGCCATTTCCGGCGTGATGCCGTGGGCCAGCGTTCGCAAACCTTCTGTCGTCGCCGCGTCCGACAGCAGCCAGTCGCGGAAGCCGCCGACCGTGAGCGCAGACACCGGCGCGAAGGCCTTTGCATCGTGGGTGTCGATGACGAGGCGCGTGACCTCGTCGGCTTCATAGGGAATCACGGCCTCCTGGAGGAACTGGCCAAGCGGAACATCGGCGAGCGCCATCCGCGCGGCGATCATCTCTTCGGCGCTGGCAGCCGCGATCCCGGCCAGCCGGTCGCCGGAGCGCGGCGGGGTCGCCTTGGCCAGGAGGTCACGCAGATCGGCGAAAACGTAGGTCGTGGCATCGATGGTGTGGCGGTAGACCAAAAGCCCCTCCGGCGTCAGTCGGCCAATGGCCGATGCAGACCAACTCCAGTCCCGAGCAGTACTTGCCTGGCGGCAATCATGCGCGCCGATCCCTGCAGCATGGCATGCCAATCGGAGGAAGCGCCTCGCCGGAACCGGCTGGCGCCTCCAACGGTCTGATATACCTCGTATTTTCTACGACCAGGACAAGACACGCAACCCCGGCACATTAACGGCGCGTCCACCTTCATTGTGCATAGTTTCCTATCAATTTTATCGTTCGCGTTCTGGAAGCCATGACAAACGATCGCACTGGGAATGCCGCCGGCCTGGCAGGCCGTTTCACCCTTGCCACCAGGCTCTATTCGATTTTCGCACTGTTTGCGCTGCTCACCGCGGCCATCGCAGGGTTGGCGGACTACAACAGCCGCCGCGGCACCGAGCTCACGGCGGCGATCGAGACCGCGAATGCGGCGGCGCTGAACGTCGAGCGCGTCAACTCGCTGGTCTACGCCTCGGTGATGGAATCTCGCGGCGTCTACATGTCGACCGACCCGACCGTGGTGAAGAAATACGGCGATGGCCTCCTGAAGTTCACCGCGCAGATGCTCGACGTGGTCAAACGCTGGGAGACCATCGTCAAGGCCGACGACGCCGAGCAGTTCGCGACCTTCAAGAAGCGCATCGAGCAGTTCGTCGAGTTCCGAAAGGAGCTGGTTCGCCGCGCCTATGAGATCGGTCCGGCTGCTGGCCGCGAATGGGGCGACAACGACGCCAACCGCAGCGTCCGTCTGGATCTGAACAAGGACCTCGAGGCGCTGTCCAAGGTCTACGCTCAGCGCGCCAAGCAGATTGCGCAGGAAACCGAGACCAATCGAACGCTTTCCTTCGTGCTGACCTGCCTCGGCGGCGTCGCGCTGGCGCTCGTCGTGATCGGCATCGTCATCATCGCGCGCTCGATCGCTCGGCCGCTCTCGACGATCACCGCGACCATCAAGCAGGTCGCCGACGGCGAAGAGAATGTCGTGGTGCCCCATACCGGGCGCGCCGACGAGATCGGCGCGCTGGCGCGCGCCATCCAGATCTTCCAGGAAGCGATGGACCGCAACCGCAATCTGGCCTCGCAAGTCTCACAGGACTCCGCGGCGCGCGACGAGCGCGCCAGCCACATCGAGACCTCTGTCGAGACCTTCCGCGAAGCGATCGGCGCGGTCATGCGCGGCCTCACCGATAACGCCTCCGCGATGCGCGAGACCGCACAGACCATCACCCGCGTCACGGCCGATGCCAACACGCGGGCCTGCACGGCGGCGAGCGCCACCGAGCAGGCCTCGCACAACGTCACGGCTGTTGCGGGCGCAGCGGAAGAGCTGTCGGCATCCGTCGAGGAGATCGGCCGTCAGGTGCGGCAATCGGCGAGTGCCGTCGAGCAGACCGGCCAGCGCACCGAGAAATCGATCTCCGAGATCGAGAGCCTGGCTGCCGCCACGCAGCGCATCGACGGCGTGCTGAATTTGATCCAGGCGATCGCCGAGCAGACCAACTTGCTCGCGCTCAACGCTACCATCGAGGCGGCGCGCGCAGGCGACGCGGGCCGCGGCTTCGCCGTGGTCGCCCACGAGGTCAAGGCGCTCGCGGGACAGACGGCAAAAGCGACCGCGGAGATCAGCGAGAACGTAGGCATGATCCAGTCATCGACCCGCAACGCGGTCGAAGCCGTGCGCGAGATCGGCGGCGCGGTGCGCGAGATCAACGACGTGACCTCGGCGATTGCCGGCGCCGTCGGCCAGCAGGACGCTGCGACCCGCGAGATCTCCGCCAACGCGCAGTCCGCCGCGCAAGGCAACGAGACGCTGGTCGCCAACATCACCTCGCTCCGCGACGCCATCGGCGAGACGGATACGGCGGCGGCCTCGGTGCTCACGGCCGCCAGCAGCCTCACCGCTACCGCCGAAACGCTGTCGCGCGAGGTGGAAAAGTTCTTCCAGAATTTGCGCTCGGGCCCCACCGAGCGCCACACCGCTAAGGCGAGCTAGCTCTTCGCATCAGCCGACGCTCCGCCACGAGCCCTTGTAGGAGCGTCGCAGCAGCGCGAACAGGCTGCCGCCGGTCGCAGCGCCAAGCAGATAGACGACGACGGAGAGCAGTGCGAGCGGCAGGCTGAGGTTCACCCTGAAGAATGAGACCGTCACGGTCTCGAAATTCTGCGCGGCGAACACCACGATCGCGACCGCGAACAGGATGATGATGGCGAGATAGACCCAACGCATGAAGCACCCCCCTTCGGCCGCGCGCAGGATCGCGCGGTCAACCGCGACTTGAAATCAGCCTTTCCCCCGCGCTCGCCTTAAGTGCCGCGCCGCAGGCTGAAGCCGAGGCTCAGCCAGCCTGCGCCGGCAAAGATCAGGTCGATGCCGAGGAACAGGCCGAGGATGTAGACGCTGTTGACCGGCCAGCGCGCCAGGATCAACAGACCGAGCAGCAGGGTGATGACGGCCGAGAGCGCGACCCAGATCCAGGGGCTCTCCCGCTTCATGCTGAAGGCGAGAAACAGCCTGACGACACCGGAAGCGATCAGCGAGGCACCGAGGAACAGGGTCAACAGCACCGCGGCAAACAGCGGATTCTCGAAGGTCAAAAAGCCGGCGATGACGTAGAGCACGCCGAGCAGCGCCCAGATCAGGAATTTGCCCCAGCTCTTCATCTGGAACGCACCGATGACCTCGGTCACGCCGGCCACGATCATCATTGCGCCGACCACGAGCACGCTCGCCACCGTCGCGATCATCACGCTGCCGAGCGCAACGAAGCCGGCAATGACGTAGACGATGCCGAGCGCGACGATCCAGCCCCATTTCGGGCGCAGCGCCGCGATGCCGGAGCCCAAGCCTAGGCTATGAGACATATCCGAAGCAGTTGTCATGACGGCTACTCCTACAAGCGAACCCCCACGGCACACGCCAGGATAGCACGGGCTCGGTGAGGACAACAGCCAGAAGAGCAGCCGTCGCCGTCGCCGCCGTTGATGCAGGTCAAGGCGATCCAAGCGCGCTTCACGCGCGCGACCGCTCCATATCGAGCTCGGCCTTCAGACTGTCGAGATCGCGATAAATTGAAGCGACCGCGAGCACGCGGCGGTCCTTCCGGTACCGAAGCAGGCAGTCCTTGCCCGAGACGCTGCCGTCGACCTTGATGTCATCCCAGCCTTCGGCGTGGCCGACATAGTTGATCGGCACGTCATAATGCTGGCTCCAGAAGAACGGCACGGCGTCGTAGCGCTCGTGCCGGTCCAGCATGTTACGCGCCGCTGTCTGGCCCTGCCGCTCGGCAACCACCCAGTGCTCGACCCGGATGCTGGTCCGCGAATACGGGTCCGGCCAGCGCGCGATGTCACCCGCCGCAAAGATGCCGGGCGCGCTGGTTTCGAGGCAAGCATCGACCGTGACGCCGCGATCGACCGCAAGCCCGGCCTGCTCGGCGAGTTCGAGGCGCGGCTTGACGCCGATGCCGACCACCACGAGGTCGGCCTCGATTGTGCTTCCGCCTTTCAGATGAGCGCGGCGGCCGTCGAGCTTCTCGACGGTGTCCTTGAGGTGGAAATGGACGCCGTTCTCTTCATGAAGCGCACGGACGAAATCGCCCATCTCGGCTCCCAGTATGCGCTCCATCGGCCGCTCCTCCGGTGCGACCACGTGAACCTCGAGCTTGCGCGCCCGCAAGGAAGCGGCGACCTCGAGGCCGATGAAGCTCGCCCCGATCACCAGCGCGCGTTTGGCACTGCCTGCCGCCGCGATGATGGCGCGGCTGTCGGCGACCGATCGCAGTGTGTGGACATGCGGCAGGTCGCTGCCCGGAATTCTCAGCTTCACGGGTTCTGCGCCGGTCGCCAGCAACAGCCGGTCGAACGGCACCTTGTCGCCGTTGCCCAATGTCACATGACGTTGTTTCGTATCGAGCGCGGCGACTGACGTGTCGAGCCTGAGATCGATGCCTGCGTCGGCGTAATAATCCTCCGACCGAAGCGGCAGCCAATCCTCCGGCGCGTTGCCGGCCAGATAGTCCTTGGAGAGGTTCGGCCGGTCGACCGGCAAGGCGCTGTCGTTGCTTAGCATGGTGATGCTGCCGGCAAATCCTTCGCGGCGGAGCATTTCGGCCGCCGCAAATCCCGCCGCGCCGCCACCGACGATCACGAACCGGTCCGGCGTCGGCGCGGACCGGTGCGGCGCGGCCTGGGGTGGCGCCTCTCGCTTGCGGCGCACGACGATCTTGTCCTTCGTGCGTTCGACCTCCCAGACAGCCAGTGCATTCAGCGCAGGCGCTGCCACCGCCTCTCCGGTGCGCAGCGAGAAGCAGGCGTGATGCCAGGGACATCGGATGGTGTCGTCGACCACGAGCCCCTCGGCGAGCGGACCATGATAGTGCGTACAGGCAGGTTCGATCGCAACGACCTCGGCGCCGAGCTGCACGAGGAGAACGTCTTCGTCACCGACATGGCCGAGCAGCTTGCCGTCCTTGAAATCGGCGAGGTTCACGCCCTTGCTCAGATCGGGTCCGCTCGGCTTCTTCTCATCGCTCATGCGCCATCTCCCGTGGCTTCAGGTCTCAATCGTCCGAGTTGGCAAGGCCGAGCAGCTCCTGTCGCGTCAACGCGTTGTCGCGAAACACGCCGAGCATGCGGCTGGTCACGAGATCGGTGCCCGGCTTGTGCGCGCCGCGCGTCGTCATGCAATGGTGCGTCGCCTTGATGATCACGCCGACTCCTTGGGGCCTCAGCACGTCGTTGATCGTGTTGGCGATCTGCGCCGTCATCTTTTCCTGAATCTGGAGACGCTTGGCATAGATGTCGACCACCCGCGCGAGCTTGGAGATGCCGACGACGCGTCCCTGCGGGATGTAGGCGACCCAGGCACGTCCGACGATCGGCGCCATGTGATGCTCGCAATGGCTCTCGAAGCGAACGCCGCGCAGGACGATCATCTCGTCATAGCCCTCGATCTCCTCAAAAGTCTTTTGCAGGATTTCGGTCGGGTCCTGCGCGTAGCCGCCGAAATATTCCCGGAACGCACGCGCCACTCGGTCCGGCGTCTCGCGCAAGCCGTCGCGTGCGGGATCATCGCCCGCCCAGCGAATCATGGTGCGCACCGCGTCCTCGACCTCCGCCTGGCTTGGCATGCCTGCCGGCACCTGCGCGAGTGCAACGCGTTCCAGCCGTCGCGCCTGTCGTTCCATGTCGACTCCTCCCCCTGACCAGCCGCAACGATTGCGTCGCGGATACCAAGGCTTGGACGGCGCCAGCGGGAAAAGGTTCCCAGAGATACGGAAAAATCGGGATGTCCCGGAACCAGGCTTAGCTCTCTACAGCCTTGCGCAGGTCAAGGACGGCCTGTGCCCATTCAGCGGGCCGCTCCTGCGGCAGATTGTGACCTGCCCCATTGAACACGCGCCGCTCGAAAAAGCCCTCGAACTTGCGCGCGTGATGGGCGGTGCCATGAATGACGCCGTCGCGATCACCGTCGATCGCCATCGTCGGCACGCGGATCGGCGGTTGCGCGGCAAGCCGCGCCTCGATGGCCGCATAGGCAGGATCGCCTTCGACCAACGCGTAGCGATGCCGATAGGAATGGATCACGACGTCGACGAAGTCCGGATTGTCGAAGGCGGCTGCGCTTTGCTCGAAAGTCGCATCATCGAACGCCCAGGTCGGCGACCACATTGACCAGAGCTGGCGGGCAAAGCCGCGCCGGTTGCGCTCGAGCGCGCGGCGGCCGCGCTCGTTGTGGAAGAGATATTGATACCAGAGTGCGGCCTCCTCCGGCGGCGAAGCCGGCTCCATCGACCGCGCGATGTTCTGGATGTTATACGAATTGCCGGAGACGAGTCCGACGACCCGCTCCGGATACAGCGCCGAGACCACGCAGGCAGCGCGCCCACCCCAGTCATAGCCACCGACCACCGCACGCTCGATCTTCAGGGCATCCATGAAGGACAGGACGTCAGCGCCGAGCGCAGCCTGCTCGCCCGAGCGCAGCGTCTTGTTGGACAGAAACCGCGTCGCGCCATACCCACGCAGCCACGGCACAAGCACCCGCGCGCCGGATTGCGCGATCAGTGGCGCGCTCTCCGCATAGGCGTGCACGTCGTAGGGAAAACCGTGACCCATGATGCAGGGCCAGCCGTCCGGCGCTCCGAATTCCAGGTAGGCGATTTCGAGGACGCCGGTGGTTACTGTTTTTGGTTGCATTGTTGCGACAATCCTCTGAACGAACTTGCCCCGTAGCCCCATGGAGCGCAGCGAAAGCCGGGATTCGCACACGTCGGCGTCCCCGCATTTCGGTTCGCTCCATGCGGATTACAAACTCTCGGCTACTTCTGCGGCCCCGACAGCGGGATGTCGCGCTCGGCGCGGAATACGTTGCTGTAGAGGTTGGCGATCCACTGCCGGCCGATGTCGGTCTGGTTGAGATAGCCGATCTCGGTCTGGATATGCGGAGCGACGCTGTCCCAATAGAATTGCGGGTAGCGATGGACGATATCGGCAGGCGAGTCATATCCGAGTTGCCGGTTGATGCCGACCTCCTCGAATTCGTAGTACAGCGCGTTGGCCTTGCGCAGGTAATTGGGATCACCGAGCTGCCCGATGAAATCGGCGGCACGCAGGATCGAGGCGTCGGCGTCGTAGTCCTGGCCGTCCCGGGCCGGAAACCGCGTGCCCTCGATGGCACGGGCAATGCGCTCCGGATCGAGCTCCGGGATATGTTGCAGCCGCCGCATGACATAAAGCTTCGATCGATCGACGTGGTACATCATCAGGCTGGCATCGGAGGCACCGCGCGGCAGCGCGATCTTGGTCCCGGCCTCGTCGATCAGGAAGCCGTCCTCGTCATCCTCCTCGAACAGGCCGCGCACATAGCCGATGTCGTGAGCGAGGCAGGCGATCAGGACGTGGATGAAATCCTCCGCCTCCAGGTGGGTGTGGAGGTATCGGCCGTTAAGGATGGAATGGCCCGCCAGCGTCACGAGCATCGTATGCTCGATATTGTGATAGAGCGCGTCGCTGTTGCCGATGCATTCCATCGTCGTGCGAGTCGCGCTCTCGATCATTCTTGCAGCGGACTCGTCGTACCGGCGGCGCATGAACGAGCCAAGCAGCTTTTCCAGAGATTCGGCAGCCAGTCTCGGTAACGTGATCATGGATGCAGCCCCGTCGTCGGTGGTGTCCCCACGCCAACTCCTGACGCCTCGTTTCTCCTCGCCTGAGGCAGCATAGCCTAACTCGGCCCCGCTGACCAAATCTCCAATGGCGGCGCAGGGAAAAGATTTGTGTTGCGCGAGCCGCGCAACAGCTTTGTCGTCCTATCGAGGATGGCGAGGATTACCGGTCAGGCCAACGCGTGCCGCACCTGTCGGTCGGCGCTGCCGGCATGCGTCCCGAGGCTAATCGCTCCGCGCGAGCCGGGCCAGCATGGCGTCGAACGCAGTCTTGATCCGGCGAACGAACGGGGCCTTGTAGGGAAAATCCGGATTTTCGTCGTGCACCAGCATCGAAGCGTTGACCTCGAAGACGACGAGATTGCCCTGGTCGTCGAGCGCACAGTCGATACCGAAATAGTCGAGCCCGATGCGGCTCCTGATCGTCCGCAATACGTCATAATGACCTGCGGAAAAGACCGATTTGGGGGCACGCAGGAATTGCTCTTCCTCGCGCTGCATCCAGTCCTGGCTTGCCATATCGGCGCTGTCGCGGTGAAGCTTCCAACCGTCTCCGATCGCCAGATGATAGGGCAGGATCTCCTCGCCCACGAAAATGAAGCGGTATTTGCGGAAAAAGCCGTCGGCCGACCGATAATCGATCGGCTCGATCAGATAGCGATCCTCACTCACGCGTTCGGTCAGGAACGCCGTCAGGGCATCGGGATCCTCGAATCTTGCGAAAAAGTCCCCGCCATGGGTCCCCGCCGGTCTTGCCAGCAACGGAAACGTCGGCTCGTTTCCTTCGGGCGGGTGCACCTGACCTGCTGCGACGCGCAGCGTGCGCGGCACGCGACAGCAAGGAATACCGGCGAGCGCAACTGCGGTTGCATCGCGTGTCGTCCGCAGGACCTTTTCGGGTTCGTTGACGACCGGCTTGCCGAGGCGCCTGGCAATCTCATCGGCGAGCGGAAGCACGGCCGCGCCCTGATCGGCGTCGCATACGAGGTTGACGACGACGTCGTGCGCGAGCGTCGCGCTATCCGGGCGGGTCGAGGGCGACAGCGAGAGAATGTCGGTCTGGTAGGCGCAATCCCGAAACAGATACGCGACCGGCGTGTTGCCCACGAAGGGCGCGAACAGAGCGAGCACGCGAAAGCTGGCCGGCGACCGCGTCGCGGGTCGGCGCAGCACCGGGTGAAGCCGGACGGCTCGCTCATAGGCAGTCTCCGCGGCCTCGCTCTGGCC
>NZ_JBVUBB010000029.1:0-109196 GCF_055791185.1 Bradyrhizobium ingae | reverse complement strand
CGCGAACTCCCATACGGGCCCGCGACACATGACCGGTCGCATCAGAGGCCGGACAGATGTCAGCACCCGACTACGCGCAGCGCCTCACGAAAGATTCTACTTGCACTTACGGGGGCGTCCACAGATGCGAGGAGCACCGCGGCCAGCCCGGCGAGTCCGCCGGTCATGATCATCACATAGAGGCTGGTGCTGCGAACGCCGATACCGACGATGGATGCCGCGTGCGGGTTCATCATCATGGCGCGGATCTCCAGCCCCCGACGGCTGGAGCGCATCCACAGCAAAACCAGCGTCATGAGAAGCAGTGCCGAGACGACAGTGCCAGCCTTGTCGGAGGTGACGATCACGCCGAATAAGTTGACTTTCCAGAAGCCGAACAGCTGCGGCAGCGATTTCGCGCGAGGACCGAAGATCCACATCAACAGCTCGTTGCCGGCGAGACTGATCGCCAGCGCGGCGGTCAGGCCGCGAATGGGAAAATTCGGCTTGTCGTGGATTGGGATAAAGGCGCAGAAGCAAACGACGATGCCACCCAACGCACCGGTCAAGATGCCGGCCGCAAAGATCACCGGCGCTGACGACGAAATGTAAAGGCTGGCAAGCCATGCGCCGTAGCCCGAAAGCGCAAAGACGAAGCCATAAGCCATGTTGACAAGTCCAAGGCTTGACCAGGTGATGGAAAGCCCGATTGCAAGCGTGCCGTAGATGCAGGCCAGCGTGATTGCGTTTGTTATGACGAGACCGAAATCCATCGCGATTGTCCTAGGCGTGCGGTAACAGGACGGAAGCTTCGCCCTTCAATTTGCCGGCATGCATGCCGATCATGCGATCGACCCTTCCTTCCAGCAGGCCAACGTTTTGTTCGGCTATCACCATCGCCGAATCGCCGAGCTCGACCGCCATCAGCGCTTCGATCACAGCCTTGCCGATCTTGGGAGCAAGACCCAGCGACGGCTCGTCGACGAGGAACAGGCTTGCGTCTGCCATCAGCCCGCGTCCGATCGCAACCATCCGCCGTTCGCCGCCCGACAACCGTCCGACCGGCGTCTTCATGAGTTTCAGGAGGGGCTGAAATATCCCGAGCACTTTCTTTTTCCGCTCGGAGCGTTCCGACCACGCGCGGCGCGTAAATGCGCCACTGTCCAGATGTTCCTCAACCGTGAGGCCATGGAAGATCTCGTCGCCCTGCGGAATCAGCGCGAGGCCACGCCTGACCACAAGGTGGGTATAGCGGCCCGCACCCTGGCTGCGTGTGCGGCCCACTTGATGTCCTTCAAGGAGGATCGATCCACGCTGCCAGCCGGTCAGCCCGGCGATGGCTTGAAAAAGCGTCGACTTGCCGTGTCCGTTCAGGCCGACGATACCGACGCGCTCGCCGGAGGAAACCTTCAGGTCGAGATCGTGAATGACGCGCACCGGGCCCCAGCCCGCCGACAGACCATTAACGTCGAGGACTATTCGCCGCGGCACAATCTGCTCCGGCTTGTTCATCCGTCGATCTCCTCGGTGCTGCGCTCGAAATACGCCGCGCGCACCTTGGGGTCGGCAAGAACATCGGTCAGTGTTCCCTGCGAGACGATCTCGCCCGCATCCATCACGATGACGCGGTCGGCGATCGTTTCAAGCAGCTCTATTCGATGTTCGACAATCAGGATCGCGATGTTCAGCTCCTTGGCAAGGACCCGCAAAATGTCATCCAGTTCGTCGATTTCGGAATTGATCAGGCCGGCCGCCGGCTCGTCCATCAGCAACAGTTTGGGACGCCTCATCAAGAGACAGGACAACAGCAGCTTTCGACGATCCAGCGTGTCGAGCTGCTCGGCAATCATGGAGCCCGCCACGTGAAATTCCGCCAGATTGGCGCCCCATTCGGCCTGATCCGGCACGAGGAAGGGGTGATAGGCTTGCCGTGCCGCTTTGAATACCTGCGCGACCGTCAGCGCTTCGGGGACAACTGGTGTCTGATAGCTTCGACCGATGCCGAGCCGCGCCCGCTGATGTAACGCAAGTTTCGTGATGTCCTTGCCGTTGAAGAAAACCTGACCCGACTTGGGCGCCAGGCGGCCGGACAGCACCTCGAACAGACTGGTCTTGCCGGCGCCGTTCGGCCCTATGATCCCGAGCACCTCGCCTCGCTGAACCGATAGCGAGATGCCCAGCAAGATCTGTCTGCCCCCCAGGTCGAGGTCGATGTCGCGGCAGGCAAAGAGAGCATCGTCAGGCTCCTGCAGCATCGCAGTCCTCACCACCAGGGCGCGGGGCGCAGTTTCGATTCAGCAAGCTCGTTCGGGTAGATGATCTTGTGCTCCTGGTCCTGCACCTGAAAGTAGAGCTGCGCTATGCCGTCCTCCAGCTTGGTTGCGGTAACCGGATGACCATCGTCCGGGAAGTGAGAGCATTCCTGGAACGGGTTGTTCATGTTCATCATGCCACACACGCCGCGATAAGGATGGGTGCGGATCCAGTCGGCCACCTCCTTGAATTTGTTCGGATCGCCGACGGCTTCCCAAGCAAGCTTAAAATAGTAGGTGCTGTCGTAGCTGATGCCGGTGTAGGCTACGCCCATGATGCCTGGAAACTTCTTCTTGTACTTGTTGCGGAACTCCATTCCTTGCTTGTCGGCATAGACGCCTTGCACCGTACTCCAGACGAAACCTTCGCATGCAGGTCCGCCAAGCTCGAGGAATTCCGGCTGCGAGGGACCGTACTGAAGGTACACCAGCGCACCTTTGAGGGGATTGGCTTGGAATTGTTTGACGAATGCCGCGTACTCGACGGCGACCCAGTGATCGATCATCACGGCACCGGCACCGATCCTCTTGATCTCTTCGATGACCGGTCCCCAATCCTGCACCGGATACTGAATGTTGGTGATGCCCGCGAGCTTGAATTCGCTCTTCGGCAACGCCTCCTGCAGGCACTTCGAGATCGTCTGGTTGTATGCGATCTGCTCCTGCACAATGTGGACGCCGTTATTTAGTGGTTTCCAGCCGCCTGAATCCTTCATCGCCTTCAGGAAGATCGGGAACGTCCAGCCATAGTGCGCTTCAGACGGATCCGACTGAAACACGTGGCTGTATTTTTCCGGGTTCTTCGCCACAAGCTCCGTCAGGTTGCGCTGCGTCGTGCCCCACAGAATAGGCGCCTTGTAGGCGGCCGAAGCTTCCATGGCGGGCACGGCAGTGAGCGTGAACGCACACGATATGGCGTGTACCTTGGCATCGATCAGCCGGTTGATCGCGACCTGCCCGCTTTCCGGCGACAGTGGATCGATGTCGACCACCACCGCCTCGATCTTGCGTCCGTGCACGCCGCCCGCAGCGTTGATTTCCTCGAGCGCGAGCTTGGTACCGTTGAGATAGTCGAGGTGATCGGCGACTCCGGCCTTTGCCGTCTGCGCGGTCGGAACGCCGAGCAGGATCGGATCGGACGTTGCCGCCTTGGTCGGCGTTGAGACGTAGGGAGCAGCAATGACGGAAGCCGCAACGCCGCTCGGAATTGCCTGAAGTACCCTTCTGCGTGTCAGGTCGATACTCATCGAAAGTCTCCTGTCGGCGAGGTCCAGTGCAACATGCCGCTGTGCATGTTCGCTGGATCGGAAGACTAGAGACGGTCTGACCGCGCTGTCTTTTTCGGGGACGCACAGTTGTGTTTCCCAATGCGCACTTTCTTATTGGTTGCGGGTCAGTTCGACCTCGTTGCGATGCAGCATTTCGTGGCCCCTTGGCATATTTCGTGCCTTCGCTAAGCTGACCAGAGGTGGACGGTCCTAAGGAAACTCAGGGTGGTCTAGATGGGGCAAATCCAAACGTTCTCGACAGCCGGTTTGCCTGCTCCAAAGACCTTGGAGTCGTGGCGGCAGGCGATGGCCGAGGTCTACTTTCGGCTCGACATCAAACGTTCCAGCGACGCGCCGTTGAACGGCAGTCTGGTCAATTGGCAGTTTGAATCGCTGGGGATTTCGAACTTTCGTGCCGATGCGCAGCGGGTGATCCGGCGCAAGCAGGCCGCCAAGATCGACCGGTCCGAGGATTTCGCATTTCTGTTTCCGGTTCGCCAGCAGATGCAATTCGAACAGCGGGGCCGGACTGGCCTTGTCGGACCCGGCGACGTATTTCTGGTCAACTCGGCCGACGACTACGTTATCGACGTTCCCGACGGGTCCGAGAACATCACTGTCAAGATTCAACGCGATGCCTTGAAAGATCGCGTCAAGAATATCGATGCGCGTTGCGCGCGTCTAAACATCGCCAATCCGCATCTGGTCCCAATCGTCAGCCAGCTCGGATTTCAGCTCCTAAAGGTTCAGAACTGCGAGGATACGGTTCGGCTGCAGGATGCGGTCATCGAAATGATCTGCCTTATGCTCGAATTGGGCGATGAGCGCGGCAATCTCGACCTAGTTCGGCAACCACTGGCGAGCGTGCTTTTCGATCGCATTCGCGGCTTCATGAAGCGCCATATTCACGATCCGGATCTGTCAGCCGAACTGGTGGCCAAGACTCACAAGATCTCGCTGCGATACCTGCAGAAGATATTCCAACTCAATGATACGACATTCCGGCGGGAGCTCATGGAAATGCGGCTACTTGAGGCGCACCGGCTGCTGGTGGTTGGCAACCGGGATGGCGTCGGCCGGGTCAATATCGGTCAGGTCGCCTTCATGTGTGGCTTCAGCAATCAGGCGCATTTTTCGACCCGCTATCGCGAGCGGTTCGGAAGCACGCCAAGTGGGTGCATCCCTCCCAAGTAGCGCGGAGACGAAGCCCTGGCGAAAACGTTGGATGATCCGATGACGCAGCAACGACTTGCTGACCTCTGTGCCGACGCTCCCGCTCCAAACGATAGGGGACCAGCAGCCTTCAGAGACCTGGTCAGGCGGGAGATTGACCGTTGGACTCCCATCATCAAGGGAGCGGGTGTTCAAGTCGAATAGCCACTACGCCGCTCTGGCTATCGCTTACGTTTGCGGGGCGTGGAGCGGGGCGCCGTTATGAATGACTTGAATGCGTCAGCGACTGCGCGAACGGTAGGAGCATCAATCGTCCCACGACGAGCCAGAATCCCGATTCGTCTGTGAACCGGTGGATCGAACGAAATCGACTTTAGGGAGTCGAGGTCCGGAGAAAACAAGCCGACTGGAACAATGGTAACTCCGAGTTTGAGCCTCACAATGGCTATCATTGTCTCGATGGAGTCGAACTCCATGAAGTCGTTCACCAGAATTCGACGCGCACGCAACGTCGAATCGATAACCCGTCCAACTCCCATCGCAGGATTGAAGCGAACGAATGGATATGTTCGCAGCAGTTCCCCAATCGAACCGCGGGCCAGATCCTTGTGAATGACAACCTTAAGCTCTTCTTCCGATATTTGCTCAAAGGCGATTGATGGATCCAAGCGTTCCAGCTCCGTAACGATCGCAACATCCAAACGCTTCTCCTCAACCTTAAAGGCAAGTTCGGGAGACAGGCCGCTTTGAACTTGAATTCTCAAGCTCGCGTGCTCGTTCCGCAATTTTGATAGCGTTTGAGGAAGAAGGTGCGTCGCAACGGAGGGAATAACGCCAAGCCGCAACGAACCCGTAAGGCCCGTCGAAGGAGTTGATGCAAGTAGCCGAAGGGCATCGTAGCGTTCGATAATCTGTCTAGCTTCGTCGACAAGGCGCCATCCGTTGCTATTGAGAACCGGTGGTCTGATGGTCCGGTCGAATAGCTTGGCTCTCATGTCGACTTCCAAGGCCTTCATCTGCATGCTGACGGCCGACTGGGTCATATAGAGCCGCTGGGCTGCCGCGTTAAAGCTGCCGCCGTCTGCAATGGCCACGAGTGTGCGAAGCTGTCTGATGCTCATGACAGCCAACTTAACATATTTTGAAGTCGGGCTCGCAAAATATTCGTTTGCCTTTCGATAGTTCGCGGAGTGAAAACGGCTGACCGTCCCGTGCCCGAAGAGGATTCACCCCTATGGATATGAAGCTCTCGCCTGAGCAACAGAAGCTGAAAGCCGCTGCGCGCGAGCTTGCAGAGTCCAAATTCGCCGAAAAGGCTGCAGAGGTCGACCGAACGGAGGCCTATCCCTACGACAACGTGAAGGCGCTGACCGAAGCTGGTTTCATGGGGTACACGGTGCCTAAGGAATATGGCGGTCGCGGCGGAAGCTTCTTTGAGGCCACGCTTATCATCGAGGAAATGGCTCGCGTCTGCGGTGCTACCGGACGTATTACGGTCGAAGCCAACATGGGCGCGATCTCAGCCGTCATGCAATACGGCACCGAAAAGCAGAAGCGGATGGCGGCGGAATTGGTGCTCGCCGGCGACAAGCCTGCGATCTGCATTACCGAACCGAATGCCGGTTCGGCCGCTACGGAGATGACAACGCGCGCAGACAAGCGTGGCGGCACCTATGTCATCAACGGCAAGAAGCATTGGATCACTGGCGGGGGCGTGTCCAAGCTGCATTTGATCTTTGCCCGCATCTTCGATGAGCGGGGAGCAGAGCAGGGGATCGGAGGGTTCTTGGCCGTCGCTGGGACCCCGGGGTTGAAGGTCGGCAAGCGCGAGCCGGCGATGGGACTTCGCGGAATTCCGGAAACAGAGATCATTTTCGAAGACCTAGAGGTCAAGGACGATATGCTCGTCCTGCCGCCACGCGGACTTCGTCGTGGCTTCGCTGATCTCATTGACGCCTACAACAGCCAGCGCGTTGGCGCGGGCACCGTGGCGCTAGGCATCGCGCAAGGCGCATTCGAAAAGTCTCTTGCTTTCGTGAAGGAGCGTGAGCAGTTCGGTCGTCCCATAGCGGAATTCCAGGGATTGCAATGGATGGTGGCCGACATGGCAGTTGCCGTAAATGCGGCGCGCCTGTCGTTACATCAAGCGGCTTTGAGCGCGAATCCGTTTCCGGACCCGCTCTTGGCCGCCCAAGCGAAGATCATCGCTTCCGAGACCGCCAACAACGTCACCAACCAGGCATTGCAGCTCTTTGGCGCTCGGGGATACTCGCGCAACTATCCCATGGAGCGCGCGGTGAGAGATGCTCGCATGTTCACTATTGCGGGCGGAACCGCTCAAGTGCTCAGAACCTTGGTGGCCTCGCGCGTGCTTGGCATGAAGATGCCGCAGACACGTGACGGTTATGCTCACGTCGAGCGAAGCCAAGGCCGCAATGCTGCTGAATAGGATGCCCGTCTGAGGGCTGCGTGCGGTCCGATCGACCATCTCGCCGGATGAGGCTTACGAGCCTCGTCCGCCTCGGAAGAGGGCTCATGAATGTGTGTGCCGCTCGTTCGAAGCGGAGATACGTTTTTCGGCCGTCCTCCCGGTCGGATCAGGCGCTCGCAGGCCCCGCTACTCGAGCCCGGCGTGTGCAAATGTACATGCCGGGCTCTTTTTCGAAAGCGTCGCGTAATCGACGCATCATAAGTGGGGCACTTCCATCATGACTTCCTTCGCAAAGCCGCTCGCCGGGACGCGTGTGATTGAGCTAGGAGAGCTCATAGCTGGTCCTTTCGTGGGTACGTTGCTTGCTGACAACGGAGCAGAAGTCATCAAGATCGAGCGGCCAGGACGAGGCGACGTACTTCGGCAGTTTGGCCCCATGGTCAACGGAACCAGTGCATTTTGGCAGGTCAACAGCCGGAACAAGAAGTCCGTCGTACTGGACATCACCCGCGGTGGTGGCCTTGCTATCTTGCGGGATCTCTTGAAGGCCGGCGACGTGCTCATCGATAGCCTGCGGCCAGGCGTACTAGATAAAATTGGTCTCAACGACGAAGCACTCCAGTCGTTGAATCCGAGATTGATCGTCGTGCATGTCTCCGCGTTCGGCCGAGTTGGGCCAAGTTCGAAGCGGGGCGGGTACGATCCGGTCGCGCAGGGGTTTTGCGGGCTAAGCAACCTGACAGGTGAGCGCGATGGACCGCCCATGAGGGCAGGTGGTGCCGTACCAGTCTGCGACTTCATGACGGGAGTACTTGGCGCGTTCGGCGCGGTATTGGCGCTCTATCAACGAAAGGGCGGAATGAAGCCGATGTCGCCGGTCGATGTCGCGCTGTATGACGTGGCGTTCCGAATGATTGCGCCACTCATTTCCTACTATGAAGCTACTGGAGAGGCTTGGCAGCGAGACGGCAATCACAGTCTTGGAGGGGCACCAACGGGGCATTTCAAGACGGCGGACGACAAATGGATATGTCTTTCCGTTCAGAATGACGAACAATTCGCGCGCTGCGCGGCATTGGTCGGCCGTCCTGACTGGGCTTCCGACGCTAGATTCGCTACCCTTTCGCAGCGCACCGCTCATCGCGACGAGATTGAGGCATGGGTCGCGACCTGGATAGGGGAAAGAGATCGGACGACCGTTATCGCAGCTTTCGAATTGAAGTCGCTTGGCGTCGGGCCGATCCAATCTATTGAGGATATGGCCAGCAACGAACATCTGAGCGCCAGAGATTTGAACGCCGTCGACGACCCGATCTTGGGCTCAGTAAGAATGCCACAAACCCTTCCAATCAATCTGAACGCTGGGAAGCAGTCTCCCGCTCCGGCGCTGGGTGAACACACTCGCCAAGTCTTGTCTGAGGTTCTTGGATATTCGAGCGAGACGATCGCACAAATGATAAGCCATGGCCACGCTGCCTCCGTGTAGGCTCCAGTTGGAGTACGCCGAATGAGCTCTCAGGCTGCTCGTTTCAATGGCGAATGCTGTTGGACGAGAGAGAGCAGCGATGCCGCCGAGCGACCTTACCGCTGCACGGTGGCCGGCCGCGATCTTGACTTCATTATTTTTGAACTGTCGTGTGAATTTATCTCGTTTGCTTAAGTTGACGAATGGCGCGAAATAGGGGCGCTCCAAGCGCAAACGAGTGGGCGTCGCAAATGCAATCCCAGGAACCGGCAGCGAAGTGCAGACTTGCGCGCTACGTGCGGGCGATCGTGCACACAAGCAATAACTTCGTAGGGCTGTCTCCGGGCTAATTTCGGAGGCGCGCTACCGCTTGATTGTTCGAGAATCCCTTCCTCGTTGCGCCCGTTGCGCCCGAGACGGGAAGGGCCTCGAACGTTGGCCGCGACTATCTTCAACAGAAACGACTGAGTTAGAGGTCCTATGTTCGACGATCGAGGTTTGGAACTTAGCAGCCAGAACGAGGCCGCCGTGACTTCCTACAATCGGGCGGTCAAGAGCTTTCTCGAGTACCGGACAACAGCAATGCCCCTGACAAAGGAAGCGTTGGATGCCGATCCGCAGTTCTGCCTGGCGCATTGCTTGCGTGGCTATTTCTTCATGGTCTTCGGCACGTTCTTGGTCATGGACAAGGCGCGCGCTGCTTTCAAGGATGCTCAATCGACCCTAGGCAATGCAAACAGCCGCGAACGACGCCATGTCCAAGCATTGGG
Source organism: Bradyrhizobium ingae (assembly GCF_055791185.1). Classification (NCBI taxonomy): domain Bacteria; kingdom Pseudomonadati; phylum Pseudomonadota; class Alphaproteobacteria; order Hyphomicrobiales; family Nitrobacteraceae; genus Bradyrhizobium; species Bradyrhizobium ingae. The sequence continues at coordinate 99,798 of NZ_JBVUBB010000029.1, read as the reverse complement.
CCTCTGGATTGCTGGCGACCTTATGGCCGCAAACACCCGCTGGGAGCAGATTCTTTTCGAGCACCCCCACGACCTTCTCGCCTTGCGGCTTCATCACTTCAACTGCTTCTGGATGGGACAAACCCGCGCTCTGCGCGCGGTTCCTGCATCCGTGCTGGCGAGTTGGAGCAAAGACATGCCCGGCTACGGTAACGTTCTGGGCATGCTTGCGTTTGGCTTTGAGGAGAACGGTGAATACGCGAACGCCGAACGTTGTGGACGCGAGGCCGTCGAGATCTGCCCAGACGACTTATGGGCATTGCATGCCGTCGCGCACGTGCTGGAGATGCAAAGTCGTCACGGCGAGGGGCTGAAATGGCTCAATCATCCTCTCGACCAGTGGAACGATAGAAATCCGTTTCGGCGTCACCTGTGGTGGCACAAGGCGTTGTTCAACATCGACGCGGGACGCCTCGATGGCGCGCTGCAGCTCTATGATGAGGCTATCAAAGGCGACAAATCCGACTTCTATCTCGATATTCAGAACGCCGCGTCTCTTCTAGCTCGGCTCGAATTCTGTGGTGTCGATGTCGGAAGTCGCTGGGGGGCTCTCGCCGATCACGCCGAGACGCACGTCGATGATCACGCGCTGATCTTTACCGATGTTCATTGTGTGATGTCTTTGGCGCATGAGCGTCGCTTCGAGGTCGCTCACAAGGTAATCGAGTCGATGAAGAACTATGCCGGCGACGAGGCTCGCTACGCAAGCGGCGTTATCCGTAAGCTCGGCGTTCCGCTCTGCGAGAGCATCATTGCATTCGAGCAAGGTCGATATGACGATGTCGTGGACGGAATTCTGCCGCTGCGTCACGTCACCGGCCCGATCGGTGCGAGTCACGCTCAGCGCGACATCTTCGATCAATATCTTCTTGAGGCGGCTCTTCGCGCGAACAAGCTTCCACTCGCCCAGAGCCTACTTCAAGAGCGCAGCCTTTTGAAGCCAGGCAGCCACGAGAGCGAATACAAGCTGGCCAGGCTGCAAGGGTCGATGGCGTCGCGCGCGTAGAAGTTCGAGCTATTTCGAAAGTCTGCGCGCATCATTGCGGCTACTCGCCGCTTAACGCAGTGATCAGCGCCGGGTCGCTCGGCGCTGATTGCAATCTGTGCGCTGCATTGGGGTGGACCTTGGGTGACCCCGGCCGACGATCGGTCGCTCGCCGACAACGTCCCGTGCGAACGTTCCTTACTGTGAAGCAAGCGGAGGCATCTTTGGCGAGCTCTCTTGGTGCAATGGCGAAGCTCATCGAGCGCGGGATGACCGTCGCGCTACCGGTAGACTACGCCGGCGTATCGATGGCCATGACGCGCGAAATGATCCGGCGTGGAGCGAACGACCTTCATCTTGTCTGTGTGCCGACTGGAGGCCTGCAGGTTGATCAACTCATCGGAGCCGGCCTAGTCGGAACGGTCGAGACGAGCGCTGTCTCATTGGGGGAGGCAGGCGGCGCGCCTCGATTCAATGCCGCCGTGAAGGACGGCTCGATTCGCTTGAAGGACGCGACGTGTCCGGCGATTCATGCCGGCTTGATGGCTGCACAGAAAGGCATTCCATTTTTGCCGATGCGGGGGCTGATCGGCACAGACCTGCTTCGGCACCGGGAAGGCTGGCGCGTCCTCGACAATCCGCTTGCTGATGCCGCCGATCCGATCGTCCTGATCCCAGCCATCAAGCCGGACGTAGCTATCTTCCACGCCCCGATGGCCGACCGCTTCGGGAACGTCTGGATCGGTCGTCGTCGCGAGCTCGCCGCCATGGCCTATGCGTCAACTATCACGTTGGTCACAGTCGAGCGCATCGTGGAGGAAAATCTACTTGCGGATGAACTGACGGCCGCAGGTGTGTTGCCAGCCCTCTACATTGGGGCTGTCGGACAAGCCTCGCGAGGTGCATGGCCATATGGCTTGTGGGGCGAATATCCCCCGGACGTGACAGAACTCAATCGCTATGCGCAGGCGGCACGAACGGCCGAGGGATTCTCCAGATACATGGCTGACGTCAGGTCGGAGACAGTATCGTGACCGCCATCCATCCCCGCGAGATACTGATCTACGCCATTGCGCAGCTATTGGACGGCGTCAAACATGTAGCTGTAGGCGCCTCGTCGCCGATCCCTGCCGCGGGGGCCATGCTCCTGCGCGCAATGAAGGCTGCCAAGGGAGAGCCTGGCCCCCGCATTTCGATACTCGGCTCCGTTGAACACAACTTCTTCACCAATGGCTCGGCGGAGCTGTTCGATTGCGCAGCTCAGGGACGTATTGACGCATTTTTCCTTGGCGGCGGCCAAATCGATGGGGTCGGCAACGTCAATCTCGTCGGCGCGGGTGGCTATCCGCAATCGGACGTGCGCTGGCCCGGATCTTTTGGGTCGGCATATCTGTATTTTGTCGTCCCTCGGGTCATACTCTTCCGTGAGGAGCATTCGCCACGCGTTCTCGTCGACAAAGTTGATTTTGTGAGCGCACCAGGCGTGAGCGAAAGGGAGGTCTTTAGAAGTGGGGGGCCGATCGCACTGTTAACGGGCAAGGGCCTCTTCCGCTTCGACAAGTCGCATCCAGGGTTCATTCTCGACAGCATTCACTCCGGATACGATCTCGATAAAATCAAAGCTTCAACCGGCTTCAAATTCCAGCATGCGGACCGACCAGGTCGAACGGCATCGCCCGACGCATCAAATTTAGGCCTGCTCCGCGGTAAAGTGCTCGATGAGCTTGCCGAGACGTATGGCGACTTCGCTGCGAAGATGCGCGCTGAACTCCCCTGATATTCGTGTAGAGAGGATCTCACTGCTCGGCCGAAAGGCTAGGCGAAGACCGATGCGATCTTCGCCCGCCGTGAGATCAACTCATCGTTGGCATAACGAACTCGGCACCTGATCTGATGCCGGTGGGCCACCGCGTGGTGATGGTCTTGAGTTTGGTATAGAACCGTACCCCCTCGGGGCCATGCATGTGATGATCGCCGAAGAGAGATGCCTTCCAGCCACCGAAGGAGTGAAATGCCATTGGCACAGGGATCGGCACGTTAATGCCGACCATGCCCACCTGAATCTGATGCGCGAATTCACGGGCGGCATCGCCGTCTCGCGTGAAGATGGCGGTGCCGTTTCCGAACTCGTGCTCGTTGATCATCTCGGCTGCTTCGTCATATGATTTGGCGCGCGCGACGGCAAGCACAGGTCCAAAGATCTCTTCCTTGTAGATCTTCATATCGGTTGTAACGTTGTCGAAGAGTGACCCGCCGATGAAGTATCCCTTTTCATATCCCTGACGCCGGAAATCCCGACCGTCGATGACAAGCTTTGCACCTTCGCCAACGCCTGCATCAATGTATCCGCCGACCTTGTCGAGGTGCTGCTTAGTCACCAGAGGTCCCATCTCGGCGTCGGGATCTGTTCCTGGGCCAATATTGAGGGCACGGACCTTGGGCGCCAGCTTTTCAATCAATCTGTCGGCGGTGGTGTCGCCGATGGGTACCGCCACCGAGATCGCCATGCAGCGCTCGCCGGCGGAGCCATAGGCCGCCCCCATCAGCGCGTCGACAGCCTGATCCATGTCGGCATCTGGCATGACGATCATGTGGTTCTTAGCGCCGCCAAGCGCCTGGCAGCGCTTTCCGTGCTGGGTCGCCGTCTCGTAGATGTAGCGGGCGATCGGGGTCGAGCCGACGAAGCTGACGGCAACGATACCGGGATCAGACAAGATGGCGTCCACGGCTTCCTTGTCACCTTGGACGACGTTGAAGACGCCGTCGGGAAGTCCAGCTTCCTTTAGCCACTGCGCAAGAACCAGGGAGGCAGAAGGATCGCGCTCGGAGGGCTTGAGGATGAAGGTATTGCCGCAGGCGAGGGCGACCGGGACCATCCACATCGGAACCATGACCGGGAAATTGAACGGCGTGATCCCGGCGACCACACCGAGCGGCTGACGGAGCGAGTGGCTGTCAACGCGCGTTCCGACGTTCTCTGTAACCTCGCCCTTGAGAAGCTGCGGTGCACCGGTTGCGAACTCCACCACCTCCATGCCGCGCTGGATCTCGCCCTTGGCGTCTGAAAGGACTTTGCCGTGCTCCGCGGTAATGATCTGCGCGAGCTCGTCGATGCGGTCCTCGAGAATTCGAAGGAAGCGGTTGAGGATACGAGCGCGTCGCAGAGGAGGTGTATTCGCCCAAGCTGGGAATGCCTTGCGGGCAGCGATCACCGCGGATCGAACATCTTGTGCTGATGCTAATCCCAGAACTCCTAGCAAGGATTGCCTCCTGTCTGAGAGGATTGCGGGTTTTCGAAGCCCAACCCTTCAGACAGAAGGTTTTCCGATGGCTGAGATCAGCCCACTTCGCCGCCGCATGATCGAGGACATGACGGTCCGCAATCTGTCACCGGCGACGCAGCAATCCTACCTCAACGCCGTAGCGAAGTTGAGCCGGTATTTCGGTCGCTCTCCCGATCGCCTTGACCTGGAGGATATCCGTGCCTTCCAGGTTCATCTGGTGGCGACGGGGATGTCCTGGCCGGACGAAATCCCGAGACGAGTGAAATTGCTGGCCCCAATGCGCTCAAGCGCGCATAGCTGATTAGCTCTTCGTTCCGCGGATCTCATCGAGGCCAGCGGCCATGCGCCGCGCGCAAAGGCCGGACATATGACCGCACCGTTCCCAATGTGTGAAATCGACTGAAAAAGCTCTTGCCACGCGGGCCGTTCCACATATGGGGCCAGACCCTGCAACAGAACCCTCACTCAAGATACCGGGCATTATCATCTCCTTGATTTTCAAGTGAACAACGCAAGCTGGTCTTCCGCGCAACCCTCCTGCAGAACTAGCTTGCCGGTGCGGTGGAGGCGCTCAATAACGCTGCGAATGGGTTCGGCATCCAAATCACGGCGACTGACTTCCCAAGGCGCACGAGGAGTTATTTGTTCGCGCTTCAACAGGCCGGCTTCAGCCAGCCTTTGGATGGTGTGGTGACTGACGCCGCATATTCGCGCAGCTTCGCTCAAACTCACTCTCTCCGGATCGTGCAGAGCTCGTTTTTGACCGGCAATCGAATGGTTACGCCGGGCTGTCGCTACACAGGTCTGATTCCACCGCTTCCCTTTGCCGGTGGAATAGCCGCGTCGGTTCAACACAGAGGCAATCTGGTCGTCGCCGTATCGAACAGCCATGCGACGAATGATCTCCAGCGCCTCCATGGGCGTGGCCGTTTCCGTGGCGGAACGTGGTCGTTCCATCGCGAGTTGCGTATGCGCACCTCCCTTCCAGTGAATCACCAACTCAAGGTGTTTTTTATCCTGGTCAGTGCACACAATGATCTCTTCGATGGCGGTGCGGAAGATCATCTTCTTAAGTGTCGGGCGACAGTGGTTGCTCTGCCAGACTCCAGCAAAGTGATCGCCCATCGAACGTATTCTGATTTCCTCTTCAGGCGATAAGGAGTAGCGCTCGGCTTCGAGACTGGAAAGCCGCTGCTTGACTGCCTCGATCTCTTCCAGCTTTCCGTTCCACCGCCGTTCCAACTCGCTGGCTGCAAGTCGATTCCGGGCATCTACCGTGCCGTACTGTTCGAAGGCCTTCCTCGCCTCATACTCCAGTTGCTCGAGCTTGCGGGACAGGGCGGCACGTTGAGCGGTGCCCCCGGCACTCAGTTCTTCGAGAGCTCGCAGACTGGCTTCCAGCCCCAATGGCGCGATCGCCTTTAATAGTTCTTGTCCTACGCACCGGTCTACCGAGCTGCCGCCGAAGCCGATGCAATACCGCCCGCCATCATCGTAGTCGCCCTTGCAAAGGTAGCGCGCATGGGTGCCGCGGCCGCCCCAATACCGTACATGCAGCTTGCGTCCACAATGTCCGCAGCGCAGGAGCCCGACCAGAAGACCCTGGCCAGCGCGAATCGCCGCCATCGATTCGTCTCCCTCCCAATTTACCGAATTGCGCCGTATCATTCGCTGATTCTCTTCGTAGGTTGCCCAGTCAATATAACCTACGTGATGATCGCGGATGAAGACGCGGCACTCTTCGGCGGGGCGCATCGCGCTCTGACGTTTCTCGAGCCGGCCTCCTACCAGCAAGGTCGTTACTGGACGCCGTCCCCAAACATAGGCACCGGCGTAGAAGGGATTGCGTAAAATGTCGCGGATTAGGCTCTGCGAAGGAATCTTCCAGATCAGCCGCGTTCCCTGTATGGGATTGACCGGTAGCTCCAGGTCGTGATCACGGAACCATTGGAATGTCTGACGCACGCTCCACAGTTCTCGAAACTTGGCGAACACGAGCTGTATCGCTTCGCAAACCCGTCGATCGGGATGAAACATGATCTTACCCACCGGGTCGCGAGCATAACCAACCGGAAGCCTCTTGAACAGTTCGCCGCGGCGCGCTTTGGCCTCCTGCCCTGCCAGCATTCGTTGGCGTATAACCTTGAGCTCGACGACGCTGAGTGTCCCTTTGATACCCAACACCAACTGATCGTCGAGATTATTCAGATCGTAGACCTGTTGCTCGTCAGCGATGAGCGTTCCAAAGATCTGGCATACCTCCAACAGCCGACACCAATCTTTGTCCGTTCGGGATAGCCGTGATACCTCTCGGCTGCCGACGATTCCGACCTCTCCCAGTGCTACCGAGCTGAGGACGCGCTCAAAGCCTTCCCGCTGGGCGGCGGCAAGGCCCGCGCTCGATCCCAGGTCATTATTGATGATCTCGACCTCCTGCCAGCCCAGCGCACGCACCCGTTCAGCCATCGCATACTGGAGGAGCTGACTTTCCTTATTCTGTCGCACTTGCTTTTCGCTGGATTGCCGAAGGTAGACGATCGCCTTGCGAGCCAGATGCTCCGGTTTGATTTTGGTATTGTGCAAGAGCTCTGTCATTTCCCCTTCTCCTCTCCTCGTGAAACACCGCTGCTATAACGCGGGCTATGAGATCGATCAGATCGGCGCGTGTCGCTGCGTCCATGGGCACGGCGCCGCATTCCCTGATCATCAAATCCAAAAGTTGAAGTTGCACCACGACGACCTCCCTCGCTTCCGCTAACGCGCGGTCGCCGAAGGTTATCGTGGACAGGGTGAGTCGAGTTGTGCGGCGATCAATGAAGCGAGAGATAGGAGGGCTTGCTTACTGAGGCAAGGTCGTTGCGAGATCGTGATCTCGGCACACTCCGGCAACAGCATCCAGATGGGAATCTTCAGTCGCCTCACGGCTGGATCCATGACACAGACCGCCCCATCTCCTCGCTTTGGTCTGCGAAGAATCCGCAGGGTAACACCATGAAGCGGGTGAAAGGGGTAGAAGACCTGAACATCTGTATTATCGGCACTCAGGGTATTGTGGGCGTGGATGCCAGGGCTGACCATGGCGGAATGGGAAGACGAGCTCGGACGCTGGCTAATGCCGTTCTTGGACCGGGTGGGTCATATCCACCTGTCAACACGACAACGAAGTTGCCAATTGCGGATTTCCTCTCGGATCGCCTTGGTCGCCGCATTGCTTACCGCGGGACCGTGGCGGACGACGCGCCGGTGGCCGTCCTCAGTCTTGAAATCGGCATGCTTGCCGAGAAAGTCTGCCACCCCGGCCTCGACCGCCTGTGCCAACAGGGCACGCGCCCCCTTGCGCAAGATTTCGGTGAGCTGGTCGTCGACGTTTCCTGGCTGAACCAGCTGGATGATGTTATCTTTGGACACGGCATATCGCTCCTTCGGTGGAGAAGTTGGAGGCGTCAAGCACCCCCATGATGTGCCGCTTTCCCATTTCCACCGTCACCAACTTTCGGCGATAGCTCTTATGCCGCCCCTGGAGGCTCCGCCATGGCCAGCACGACGCCGATAAGGATCAGGATAGCTAATTCTTGATCAAGCGCCACTTATGCCGAAAATGTCTGTGCTCGAACATTCAAAGGATAGCCTCACCGAGGCCCGCAGTTGGCACGCGTTTTGAACGAGAGACCCCATCTAGAACAGCTCACTGGAGTCCAGATGTTATCACATCAGGCCATTGCCGACCTACGGCCTCAACGTGCGAGGCTTGCTAACTGCCCGGCGACAATATCGGGAACACGATTCAGGCGCAGCTGTCCTACCGGGCGTAGACCCGCGATTTCCTCTCATCGCAAACTAGAAAAAGTTCCTGTGTCGCTCGCTACGAGCGGCGGTTGCAGGCTGCCGACGCTCGACGCGGACAAGCCAGCCTGCTTTAGGAAGGGTGTGATGACGCTCCTAGACCCAGGAAGCACCTAAGCTCGCCAAGAAGATGCAGAAGGTTAACCCGCTGACGAGCTTGGTCCCCAAGGATCGTTAACGCGACCGTCTGAGAAAAAAGAAGAGCTTGAAACGGAAGCTAGATGCAGTCGACGAAACCTCCATTGGTGCGCTCTTCTGCGCACGTTCAAAGGGACTCGTCGTCCGTTCTAGCTTCGCAACTCTGACGCCCAGATTGAGACTTGGAACAGACATCATGACAGCGGAGACGGACATCAAATCTGCGCACGCAAAAATGCAGGCGACCACCGTCTGGACACTGGTGCTCGGCTTTGCCGCAGACCCGTTGGCTCGATGGAGCTGGCCTGCTCCAGACCAATATCTTACGAGCATGCCTCAGTTCGTTGAGGCCTGCGGCGGACGAGCATTCGAACATGGCACGGCATACGTGACGGGAGGGGGGCACGCCGCGGCGCTCTGGCTGCCGCCCGGCGTACAGCAAAATGAGGTGGCACTCGACGCAATTATGGCTCACTCCCTACGTCCGGAGATCAGCGAAGATATGGCACAGCTTCGGCTTGGAATGACCGAACATCATCCACCCGAGCCACATTGGTATCTGCCTCTCATTGCTACCGATCCGAACTGGGTCGGACAGGGGCTTGGCACATCGCTGATGAAACACGCTCTCAGGCGATGTGATTCGGAGGGCACTGCCGCCTATCTCGAAAGCTCAAATCCGGAAAACATTCCCTTTTACCAGCGCCACGGCTTCAAGGTCATTGGTGAGATACAGCATGGTGATTCGCCGCGGCTAACGCCAATGTTGCGAACAGCCCATTGAGTGGAATCCAGCGAAGAGAAGTTTCGCATGCTCCAGTCCACTTTATGTTGGAGCTGCCTTTTTACTGGCCGCCGAGATCCGCATGCTGCGCAACATCATGCTTTGTCGATCGGCGATCCCAGGCCCACGTCGAACATTCGGTGGCGACGCTGGTGGGGCAACGGATATTCGCCATCGCTCTCGGCTACGAGGACCTCAACGACCATGAGACGCTGCGCCACGATCCATTGATGGAGAAAACTCAGGAGCCCGCCGACCACGTTGAGGCAACGCCACGTGCCAGACCGAGAACCTCCCCCTTCAGGCTCCACAGTTGGTCGCAACCCATTAAACAGCAGGTAGCTCGACCGCACCATCACGCCTTGTGAGACTGATCCCCGCAACGGCTAGCGCACGCGTAAACTCCTCGTGAGGATAGTAATAATGTTGGAATTGCTCAAAACTATCGAGGCGCTTCACCAGAGCATTTGCACTGATCTTTTCGTTGCCGAATTCACCGTGCATATTGTCGATTATAGTTTCGCGTACTTTGGGCTCTACGTTCCGCAATGCGTTAACCAAATATCCTCCCGGCCCTGTTCTTACTTCTGTGGACGTATAAGCGCCTGCGACTTTTACCGCCTCGATATGAGACGCCATCGAAACACGACAGGTGGGGAATACCCAGACGTTTAGATCCGATAAGGCCAGGAGATAAAGTGCAGCGAAGAATGAGAAACATTCCTCTATGTCTAAGAGTTGCTCGGGACGATTATCTGTCTCAGGCGTTGTTATTTTATTCCAAGTGGGCATGCCGATAATCAACGGCCTCACGGGGGCATACGTCGTGCAAAGATACCTTGCGTGGTGCACGGTCGCCAACACGTCAAACGCAACGTCTTTATTTAGACCGAGCATTGCTCCTACTGAAAGATTTAGACCAGCTCTGGCTGCTCGATCCTGACTCTGCAGCCTGAATAAGAAACCATTACCATTCTTCACAATACGGAAATCATCGTCGATTCCGTACGCTTTTGGCCCGCGCGAAATATGTTGATTATACACAGCCTCATCGTATGTCTCTTGCCACATTATCATTCCGTCAGCGCCGCAGGCAGCCAGCGTCTGATATTGCGTTTCCGTAAGTGCCATTGTGCAAAACAACAGCTGACGAGCACTAGTTGGAGGGACAAGCGATCTCAGCCTCCGCAGGAGAACTGGAAGAGCATCACGGACAAATCGAATGTCGTCGCCACCAACTAGTTCGATATCCTCTATGCCCTTCTCAAGCAAATATCGAGCTTGAATATCAACGATTTCCTCATCAATAGTTAGACGGCCCATTTGCGTATTGTCGGCGCGCCAGCCGCAAAAATCGCAGTTGGATGCACATCGATTGGTGACCTCCACGGGAGACAGCGTGGTAACAGAGCGACCATACTTCCGCGTCCTGATACTGGCAGAACAGTCAAGAACCACCGCCTTAATCTTCTCAAAATCGGGCGTGTTGATCGCACCAATGAACTCACTAAGCTCCGTAGGTAATAAAGGACGGTGTTGCGCTTGGTCTAATATGTAAGCGGCCTCCTTGAGGGTTATTCCGACAGCTGCACTGGACGTCGTGCGCAATTCATCAACTGGTACTTGGTACATCTCTTCATCTTATCCTTCGGTGTTGTTATCCTTCGGTGTTGCCCTTTATTTTTATGGTATTTGACCTGAGTCCCCACAGTCTCCTGCCAAAAGTGATAGGCCCCCTCCTTGGGGGCGGCGAAAGACCGAAAGCGGAAGGCTGGCAAAACATGTTTGTGCGAGCGCGTTTGACGGGCTCGCTGCACGCGGTGAAACCTTGCTTGAAGAACGAGGGCTGGTCTTCAACGCGCTGCAACACTCGGTGATGGTAGTAGCGATGGTGATGAGGCGGGTTGTCACGGCGAAGGTCCAGCGGGCAGAGCAGCGCAGATTGCTCTCTTCACTCGATTCTCCTGATTTTCTGCTTGGGATGCGATTGATTGGATAGCGGTACGACGACTCCACCTGGTTCAGGGGGACGGGATGAGCGAGACTCGCGCTTGGATTAGACAACGCGAGGGACACTCATTCCATGCATCAAGACAGACATCAAGACAGGCATGATGCCGACTCGTATCAGCGGATCGAAGTGATCACGGGGGAGAGGCGACGGCGCAGTTGGAGCGATGCGGAGAAGGCGCGGATCGTGGTCGAGAGCGCCGATCCGCAGACGAGCATTTCCGAGGTGGCGCGGCGCAACGGGGTCAACTGTCAATCGGCGTTCAAATTTGGCTCTGACTCACTTTTGATGCAGTTTGAGAGATGTCTGGCGCTTTGGTTGGAGGAGAATCAACGCCATGCAGCAAGCACCCCACCGCTCCGGTCTGGTGCCGCGTGGGTTTGTTGTAGAGAGTGCGTACTACGAAGGTGATAAGGCCGTTATTGCGTTATTGCGGTCCGGGCGTCCGGAAGCGTTGGTCTGTCTCCATCGTGCGGTATAGTTCTCGACGTGTTCATAGCCGGTATCGGCGACGCGTGACCGATCTGCCGCTCGCAGGGCGGGCCGTAGAGCTCTTGGTGATCGCCCGCCGCTTCCGCTGCGACGCAGTCTTGTGCGGGCGCCGAATCTTCACTGAGCGTTTCGCCGAGGAGGTTCTGGCGCCGTCGGCGCGAAGGACGGCGCTATCGTCCATCATCTCGGTCTGTGGCTGGGTGGCCGACCGGCAGCCGGCTTCGGAAAACGGCTAATGCTGCCGGTGAGCAAAGACACGCTCCTGCGCGTAGTGCGACGCCGCAGCCGCCCCCCAGCTGACCCGCTCAGGGTCATCGGCATTGACGATTGGCCTGGCGGCGCAATCACCGTACGCCAGCATCATCTGCAACCTGGAGAGGCGCCGGATCGTCACGCTGCTGCCGGACCGGGAACCCGCGACCACCCAAGCCTGGCTCGCCGCGCATCCCGCGATCGCGATCGTCGCCCGTGACCGTGGTGGAGGATATGGCGAAGCGGCAGCAAAGGCCCTGCCGCACGCTGTTCAGGTCGCAGATCGTTGGCATCTAATGGAGAACGCCAGTCGGGCTTTCCTCGATGCCGTCCGCAAATCGATGCGCCAGATACGCACCGTCATCGGTGCGACCACGATCGATCTCAAGTTGCTCACAGCCGCCGAGTGCCTCCAGTATGAGGGCTATTTGCGCCGCGAGGAGACCAATGCAGCCATCCTGGCTCTGTCGAAGCACGGCCTCCCGGTGCGGGCCGGGGCGGCCGAACCGTCCCCCGGTCAGCCTCGAGATCTCCCGGTTTCCGCGCAAGGAACGTCCATACATGCCAGGGTCTGCGACCACGCCGGAACGTCCAGGTGCTCGCGTTATCGTACCCGTCCGCGTCGCCTTCCGCTCCGAGTACAGCGTCGGCTCCCGGAACAATCTTCTTTCGCGGCTCAATGGCTGGCCTGCATGCTCCCCTGCCGACGCTTCGCCAGCGCCCTCACGGACGCTGCCGCACGGCTCGGGGCCGATGTGGGACACTACTCCTTCATTGTAATGGACTCTCACCATCTACTCCTTGCCGGCCTCCCGGCGCACACGCAGTAAGACTAAGGACGACCGAAGCCTGGTGGCAGGCGCATGTAGAGATTCTTGAGCGAAAAGGCGAGGCGATCCGCAGCCGCATTCGCGACCGAGGATCGCCTCGTCCCCGCCCCATGCCCGGCCTTCATCTGCACCTCGAGCAACACCGGCTTATCGGTGGCGGCCAACGCTTGCAGGCGCGCGGCGAACTTCAAGCTGTGCATGGGCGCGACGCGATCGTCAGTTTCTGCCGTCCCGATCAGTGTGGCCGGGTATCGGCGGCCTGGCTGGATGTTATGGTAGGGCGAATAGCTGCGCAGGATCGGGAACATCTTGGAATCTTCCGGATCGCCGTATTCCCGAGCCCAGAGCCGCCCGTTGTTGAATTGAGGAAAGCGCAATAGGTCTAGGACAGCCACAGCCGGGAAGGCGACAGCGAAGAGGTCGGGACGTTTCGTGATCGTCGCGCCGATCAACAAGCCCCCATTGCTGTAACCCAGCGCCGCCAGTTTCCGAGGGTTAGTGTAGCCAGCGCCCACGAGGTATTCGGCCGCATCGATGAAGGCGTCGAACACAGCCGGCTTGTTCTGCAACATGCCTGCCCGGTGCCAATCCTCCCCGTACGTGCCGTCCCCCGGCAACTGGGGGAAGGCAAAAAGGCCCCCCATGTCCATCCAGGCGACTTGCTCGGGGCGGAAGTCGGGCGGAAAGGTCAGGCCGAAGCCGCCGTAGCCATAGAGCAACGTCGGCGTTGCGCCTTTCACTAAGCCGCCCTTCCTGTAGGCGAGGAACAATGGGACGCGCTTGCCATCCCGGGTGGTGTAGAAAGTCTCTTCCACGACGTAGTGGGCAGGATTGACCGGAGTTCGTGGCCGCCGTACGGGCGCAACCCTGCGAGTCGCGATATCGTAACGATAGACGCTGAAGGGCGTCGCGAAGCTCGTGTACTCGAAGTAGACTGTAGACGCGTCCTCCAGCCCGGCGAAGCCGCGCGCTAGGCCGGGACCAGGCAGGCTGACCTCGCCGTCCTGCGCCCCGTCTTCACGGAAGACACGAACCCGCGACTTCCCGTGATGCAAGTAGTGCGCAAAGAACCGCTCCCCGCCGCAAGTGACCGCGAGCAGGGGATCTGTGGTCTCCGGGATGATGATGCGTGGCGGGTCGCCCAGGCGGCCGAGGTCGAAGGCGACCAGACGGCGGTTGGGCGCGCCTTCGTTGGTCAACACGTAGAACACCGCACCCTGGACAGCCACGAACCGATTACTGGCGAGCTGGTCCTGCTTCCCAATGAAGATCGGTTTGAATCCGTCCTTCGGCCGAGTCAGGTCTTCGAAGAGTAGCGTCGCCCCACCACCTTCGAACCCTGAGTTGACGATGAGGTAGCGACCGTCGGCAGAGACCGATCCGATGAACATGTGGTCCGGGTTGGCCTTGTTCTCATACACGAGTCGATCTTTGGCCTGGGGCTCGCCGAGCCGGTGGTAATAAAGCTGCTCGCCGACGTTGGGGGCGCGGAATTCTTCATCCTTCGGCGGCTTCGGGAAGCGCGTGTAGTAGAACCCTTGACCAGCGTAGTCCCAGGCAGCCGCGCCGAACTTGTTCCAGCGCACCTCGTCAGGGAAAACCTTGCCGGTCGCAGTATCGATAACGCGCCAAGTGCGCCAGTCGGAACCTTCGTCATGGACCGCATAGGCTACCAGCCGGCCAGTCCGCTCATAGGCGACGGCAGCGAGTGCGCTAGTCCCGTCCTTGCTCCACGAGGCCGGGTCAATGAGTTTCACGGGCTTTGAACGGTTGCTCCGGACGATCCAGAGCGCGGCCTGTTGATCACCGGGGCGCCGGCGGAAGAAGAATTTGCCCCTGTCCCGACGCATGGGTGCGCTCACCGTCTCGATATTGAGGAGGGCTTCGAGCCTGCGGTGGATCGCACGACGCTCAGGCACTCTTGCCAGATATCTCCTCGTCAGACGGTTCTCCGCCTCGACCCAGTTGCGTACTCGGGGCGCGGTCCGAATGTCGTCCTCTAGCCACCGGTAAGGGTCCTCCACTTGGGTCGACCCATACCGATCGATCCTCGGCGCGGCGGCCGCGAAGGGGTAGCGCAGCGCGTCAGCCCCCGAAGCCGGACCGGTGCAGGCCAGGGCGGCGACGGCCGCCCCTATGGCCAATTGTCGGAGGCGGCGGGGCATACGCACACTTTGCTCATTTCTCAATCCGTACGCTCGTCAGTGAGATAGAATTCAAGCGGGTCGCGCATCGTCGCCTCGGAGAAGTTAGGGGCGAAGCACAGCGCATCAAACAGCGTCCAAGAGAGAGGCCCTCTTGTTTCTCTTCGAGAACAGTCATGGAGGTGGCGAGTTCGATTGATGGAGCGCGACTAGCCGTAAGGCACTTCAGTTCGACTTCGGCGCCGGCGCTGCGGCCGGCTGCGCCGCGGCCTGCGGGGCGCGGCCGACGACGACAGTCAGAAGGCCCCGGTCCCACGGCCGCTTTGCGGCCGGCCTGGCGCCGTCCAGCGTCACGGCATCGACGATGGCATTGCGCTTCTCGATATAGTCGATCGGCAGCTTGTCCTGCCGATATTGCAGTAGCGCCTGGGCGAGCTTGGAGGAGCTGTCGACTGCCAGCATCTGCGATGCCCTTGAGATAGGACTTCGCCTCGTCTAGCTCCTTCTGCGTCGGTACCTCCTCGGCGATGCGGCGCACCTCCTTCTCGATCGCGTCGATGGTGTCGCCGGCACGTTCGGCACGCGTGCCGGTGTTGCCGATGAAGACGGCCGAATGCTCCATCCATAGCAGCGATCCAAACGCCGAATAGGCGAGCCCGCGCTTCTCGCGTACCTCGCGATAGAGCCGGGAGGACAAGCCACCGCCGCCGTGCACGCCGATATAACCTCCGGTCCAGCTCCACAGTGCTGGCGGGACTTTCATCGTCGGCTCCAGATCCGCCGAATGAGCGACACCGCATTCCATGAGTGCAACTGTTGCGGCACCCAAAAAAGGAATCGAGATCCCATATCACCTCTCAAACACACGACGCTCGCGCCATCTGCAACGCAGCTCGAACGAGCGTCGTCGTGGCGTCGCTTCCACGCTGCGTGTGGTGTGCAGGATCTAGGCCAGCGGGTGCGATGCGCATCCCGGCGGTTTTTCGATCGCGATGTTGTCTGCCAGACAAAGCCTGTGGTGATAGGAACAAGCCGCACGTCTGTGGTCGAACACAAACGCATGCTGTAGGCCGGGACCGCTGATCGCTCGCGGCGGCACGCAACGGCGCCGGTGCGCCCCCGGACCATTGAGCACTGGTCCCCTCGAGCATGAAACGTGGCGGACCCACAACCCAGGACAAGCCCATATGGTGCGCCGGTCTTCCGATGTCACTCTCGTCAGAGACGCTGGGTGCGCCGACGGACGATTTGAAGGCGAACGCCAATTCAGGTTCGACGCAGGGAGACCTAACGCGCTCGCGCCGACGCTCGCTCCTAGACCGAGGCAGCCCCAAGACGAAACACGGTCATGCGGTAGCCAACCCGCGCATGAGAGCTTGATCAACCGTCGTCTTTGGCCCTGCCTCCTACCGTGGGCACCTTCGAAGTCCAGCGTCCGGGCGCTCAGCCGGAAGCGGCTCCGCTTGGCTAGGTCGGTATCACGTAGCGAACGAGACAGAAGCTGACGGCGATCAAGAAGATGAGCGACAACGTTACAGCGGCCGTCACTCGGGCTCCGACCTGTCCGACTACGCGAAGATCCACGCCCAGGCCGAGCGCGGCCATCGACAGGACCGTGAAGACGCTGGCGATGTAGCGGATAGGCGAGATGAAGTTGTCGGGAATCAAAGATAGAGACCGCAATGCCGCCAGCGCGAAAAACACGATGATGAACCAGGGGACTGCTTCGAAGCGCTTGCGCTTCGACGGTCTCGCCGCCCCGTCAGTGCGCAGGCCTCGTGCCAGGTAGGCGATTGAAGCGACAACCGGTCCTAGCATCATCACTCGCACCAGCTTGACGACGGTGCCGATCTGGGTGCTGACGAGGCTTGCCGGCATTGTAGCTGCCAACACTTGCGGTACGGCGTAGACGGTCATGCCCGCTAGTATCCCGTATTGAACCTCCGAAAGAGCAAACAGCGGTATCAGCAGGGGCAATCCGAGAACAACGATGACACCCAAAATTGCGGTAAAGGCGATCGAGGAAGCAATTTCATCGGAGTTCGCACCGATCAGAGGCGCCACAGCGGCGATAGCCGAGTTTCCGCAGATTGAGTTTCCACAAGCGACTAGAATGGCAAGACGGTTTGAAAGCCCCAGAGATCGGCTCACCGCGTAGCTGATCACGATGGTCAGAATGACAACGCAAATGGTCGCCACCAGAAGAATTGGACCAGAACCCGCAATCGTCGAGAAGGTAATCGAGGCACCCAGCAATGCGACGGCAACTTCCAGCAATTGCTTCGCGCTGAAGGCAACGCCTGCTCGCCAGCGGGTGCCCGGCGTCCAAAAGGTGCGAATGGCCGTTCCGACGAGAATGGCGATCACGATCGCTTCTAGGTAGGGATGACCAAAGCTCGATTCCTGTGCCATCTGAAGACTGATCGCTACTGCTGTCACTGCAGCGCAGAGGACTATCCCGGGAAGAACCGAGGATACCGCTGAAAAGGCTGAAACAGCTGGCGTGGACTTCTTGGTGCCATCGACTTGATCCGACATCTCGTTCCCCTAAAGAGAACAAAATATGCGTGACACGAGCAATTTTGGAAAATATCAATTTGTCATGAACCGATAATGGGGAATTATGGCCCTCAACCTTCATTTGCTTCGGATGTTCGTGGCGGTAGCCCGAGTGGGCAGCTTTTCTCGCGCCGCTGAAGGAATGAATCTAAGCCAACCGGCACTGTCAAAGGGAGTGCGGGACTTCGAACTCCAGGTCGGCTGCCGGCTGTTGAACCGGTCTCAAAAAGGCGTGGTGCCTACGGCGGAAGGCCTCGCTTTGCTGAAGTATGCGGAGGATCTATTTGCCGCCGAGCGCGCAGCGGAGGAAATGCTCTCGTCTAAGCGCAGCCTGAACAACGGATCGCTGCGAATTGGTGCAAGTACGACGATTGCCACCTACATGCTCGCTCCTTATCTGGGGGCCTTTCATAGGGCCTACCCTGGGATTGATCTTCATCTTGTCAGCGCGAATACGCGCGAGATTGCCGAGCAGATGGCGGCTCAGGATATAGATATCGGCTTGGTAGAGGGGCCGATCGAGGAAGGTATTGTGATCGCCGAGAAATGGCGAACTGACATCATGAAGTTGATTGTGTCCGAACATCATGATTTCGCTTCGGAGAAAGAGCCGATCGATCCCCAGCGTTTGGGAGGCGAGGTGTTGATTCTACGTGAGCCAGGATCTGGTTCGCGCGAAGTCGTAACGCAGGCACTCGCGGCGAACAACATCGAGCCGCTCCGGCTCCTCGAGATCGGTAGCACGGCTGCTATTAAGCAAGCCGTGGCGGCAGGAATCGGCGTTTCCATCGTTTCGACTGTTGCGACGAGAGACCAAGTCCGGCTGGGCTATCTGAAGGCCGTAGAGCTCCGCGGAATCACGATAGCGCGCTCGCTATGGCGACTGAGGCTATTGGATCGAACTCCGAGACCTGCCGCACGAGCATTCGACAAGTTGTTGGATGATCCGGAAGTGCCCCAATCCTAGCGACAGATAAGCGCCGTCCGCCCTTAAAAATCTCACGTCGTCCGCTCGGCTATGATTCGAGGCCTGTCGGTCCGCCAATAAGCCGTTCATAAAGGCCGGCTCTGGCAGCGTCAGCTGTGAAATGTCGGAGTTCGTCTCCCTCTTCAATGAGGGCGAACTGTGCGCCGCCGAGGCGAGGCATTCTGTTCTGAAAGTCTCGGCCCAGGACCACACCCATGCCGGTCGTTTGGGTGGTCGCGCTGAACTCGCGAACTGGATCGTCAGGGACGGTATCGGTCATCTTGGTCAGCAACAGTGCGACAGTTGCGCATCCACTCTGCTGAAAAACAAGCGTCTCGCTGCGTGTCCCTAGGATCCGAATAGCGCAACCAGCCTCACATGCGGGTCGTCCTCTGGGAATCACGGCGGGAGATATCCGAGTTCCCCAAAGGATGTTGGCGGATTGCTGCTGCTTTTGACCGCTACGGGGAGATGGCTGAGCCTGAGGTTCGATCACCACTTCATCGAAAATCGTGCTGTAGAACAGTATCTCCGACGACTCTAAGGGCCGCGTCTTGGGCTTACGGAGAGAAAGCGCCGATGCCGAGCCGGCGGGTGTCGCTCTCGCCGCGATGCTGACCGGTCTTGCGATCGCATCCCGGATTGGCAGGGACTTTCATGCCAGTGCCGCCGCAAAGTCGGGTAGTGAAAAATGCTAACGCCAGCTGTAAGCGAGACTATCTGAACCCCATTGCCGCTCCTTGGTTTGCTTGGCCTGGGCGCGACATCTTGCGGGAGCGCGATATGTGCGCGAGTTCGCGGCAACGACACCGGGGCGCCAAATGCGAGTTTTGTGGCGGAAGGGGCTCATCGCCGATTCGATGCCGGTTCATATTGCACGGGCCTCCGCCGTGCGCATGGCCGCGAGAGCCTTTGTGAGGTCGGCAATGAGATCGGTGGGATCCTCAAGGCCAATATGCAGCCGCACCAGAGTACCCGATAATTGGAACGGGCGGTCAGTCCGGGTGAAGCGGGCCGGCAGGGCAAGGCTCTCATAGCCTCCCCAGCTCGAGCCGATCCCGAACAGCTTCAGCGAATCCATGAAGGCGGTCAGCGCGAGTTGAGAACGGGAGGCAAGCTCGACGCCAAAAAGTGCGGAGGAGCCACTGAAGTCGCGGGACCAAAGCGCGTGCCCTGGATCGTCGGGCAGGCCAGGATGCAGCACACGCAGTACGTCCGGCTGCGTCTGAAGCCAGCGCGCGACAGTGAGCGCACTTTGCATCTGGTGGTGCATCCGCACGCCGAGTGTGCGCATGCCCCGTAGGACCAGATAACAGTCATCCGGACTGGTCGAGAAGCCCAGATCAGCCACGACGTTGCGAATTGGTCGCCACCACTCTTCGGTCGTCGCGATAGTGCCCATCATCACATCGGAGTGGCCGCAGAGATATTTGGTTGCCGCCTGGATCGAGATGTCAACTCCCTTGGAGAGAGCATCGAAGAACAGCGGACTGGCCCAGGTGTTATCGAGCAGGACAGGGATCGATCTCGCATGCGCGGCCTTCGCGATGGCGGGTATGTCCTGCACCTCGAAGGTGAGCGAGCCGGGACTTTCGCAGAATACTGCTCGGGTATTGTCACGGAACATCCCGGCGATTCCGTCGCCGATCAAGGGGTCGTAATAGGTCGTCTCAACACCGCTTCGTGTCAGCAAGCCATCACAGAAGACGCGCGTAGGTCCGTAGACCGTATCCACCATGAGGAGATGATCACCGGTCTTAACGACGGCGGTGAGAGCGGCCGTAATGGCAGCAAGCCCAGACGGCACCACAATCGCGCGATGGCAACCTTCTAGCCTCGTGATTGCCTGCTCGAGCGAGAATAGTGTGTCAGTGCCATGGATGCCGTAACGCAGCGCCTCGAACCGGTCGGCGCGCGTCGCGTCGAAGGAGGCAAGGTCCTTGAATAAAATCGTGGAGGCCCGTGATACCGGGGGATTGACCGGACCGGCGGGGGCGCGGCCGCCGCGGACGAGCAGCGTGTCTTTTTTCATGATGCAAACCTTGAAGTAGGGAGATCAACCGCGCGCGACGAAAGATATTAAATCTTGCGAAGAAGCAGATGCAGATTCAAGCATCGGCTTGATGTGGAGGCCGATATTCGTGGGCACTCCGAGAGTGCCGCCCCGCATGATGCGAGGCGCCGTATGACTACGCCTAGGGCGTAAGCTTCACAACCCAAATTTGTTGACGATATTCATAAGCGAATTTGTTGTTGCCGGTCAGTGTTGGTGATCGCTGTGTGCAGGCCTGACCGGGCATTCGATTGCAGGCACCAGTAGCTTAGAGACTGGCGAGAGGGGGCATCG
This sequence comes from Bradyrhizobium ingae, assembly GCF_055791185.1. Classification (NCBI taxonomy): domain Bacteria; kingdom Pseudomonadati; phylum Pseudomonadota; class Alphaproteobacteria; order Hyphomicrobiales; family Nitrobacteraceae; genus Bradyrhizobium; species Bradyrhizobium ingae. The sequence goes on along the minus strand of NZ_JBVUBB010000029.1, from coordinate 79,123 downwards.
GCGGCATGCGCCGGCGGAGGTCGCGCCGTTACGTTGGTGAAGCCTAGCGCCGACGAGCATGGTAGCTCTACGATCTTTCACGCGAAGTCGCTTTCCTGCGAACGGAAGATGGCGGTGCCGATCGGGCGCCCGATCGAGAATCGATCCGATATCTGAGGGACGTGCGCGGAAGACGGCGGGGTCACTTAAAAAAAGTTGAACTCATCCGTGAATATATCTCGTTTGCTTGATCCAAAAAACAACGCGATGCTGGGTGATCAGGAAATCGCGAAGCTTCGAGTGTGCACTCATAAGGGCGGCGCAGATGTCGAACTGGAAGGAGATGCTGTGGACGCGACTTTATCGCCGGCACAAGCAAATATCTCGATTGTCGGTCGTGTTGCTGTCGAAATGGAATATCGCCCGCAGTTGTTTCGAGACGAGAAACGAGACCTTCTGGATCCTTGCCCCTGGTATCGGAGTCACAATGGTAATAGCCACCATAATATTGCTGATTGGGAGGTAAGGTCGCTTATGCCAGTCTTTCTGGGGCAGTACATGCGACGTCGTTCTGATCTGTGTACTCAGCATTACGAGTACACGGTCTGGCGAACGAGTTGAGTAGGGGGCTAGTTCGCAAGGCGCGGATCGCTTCGGATTAACCGCCGGATGCGCGCTGGTGTAAGCCAAGCAAGGTGCGGTCTAGGGTATGTGGGATCATTCCCAGAGCTATGCACGAGCCGATCGCGACCGGTCGTTCGATGGGCAACTGCGTCTGGTCAACACGTGTTCCGCAATCAGTTGCAACGCATGGATCGCGTTGACGTTCGGGTGTGCGGGCTAAAAAACAATCTGCGCCACAACGGATCTGGCCCGAGCAAGGCTCGCCGAGATCCCATTGGCTGTAACGATCCGAAACGGCTCTCGATGCCGAGTCAGCTCACGGGTTGGAAGTCCGTGGCGAAGATGTTTGACGAAGAAGAGGGTGGAGACCATGAGAAAGAAATCATTGGCAATCGCAGCAGGTGTGGCGTCGCTCGCGCTGACTGCATCGGTGGCGTCGGCGGACACGTTGTCCAACATCAAGTCAAAGGGCTTTCTCCAGTGCGGTGTGAACGTAGCCTTGGCGGGCTTTTCCGCTTCGGATGACAAGGGTCAGTGGACTGGTCTCGATGTTGACTTCTGCCGTGCGGTCGCGGCAGCCGTATTCGGTGATCCTAGCAAGGTCAAATTCACCGGGCTGACGGCCAAAGACCGGTTCACCGCGCTTCAATCTGGAGAAATCGATGTCCTGTCGCGCAACACCACCTGGACGGTGAGCCGCGACACTTCGCTTGGGATCAGCTTCGTTGGCGTCATGTATTATGACGGCCAAGGCTTCATGATCGACGCGCGGAAGTTGCCCGATGTCAAGTCGGTCAAGCAACTGTCGGGCGCGGTGATTTGCGTGGCGGCGGGGACGACGACAGAATTGAATCTCGCCGACTACTTCAAGGCCAACAAAATCGACTACACACCAGTGGTCTTCGACACCCTTGAGGAGGCGACTGCGGCCTACAATGCGGGTCGATGCGATGCCTTCACAAACGATCAATCTGGTCTTTACGCAGCACGCCTGCAGGCTTCGTCGCCGAAGGACTTCGTCGTATTGCCGGAGATTATTTCCAAGGAACCGCTCGGGCCTGCCGTGCGTCAAGGGGACGCTAAGTGGCTGAACATCGTGAAGTGGACCTACTTTGCGCTGCTTGATGCCGAGGAGGCTGGCATTAACCGGTCGAATGTCGATGAGATGAAGGGGAGCAGCAATCCCGACATCAAGCGGATACTTGGGACCGAAGCCGGAACGAAGATCGGTACTGATCTGGGCCTGTCAAACGACTGGGTCGCCAACATCGTCAAGGCGACCGGTAACTATGGGGAAATCTTTGAGCGTAACCTCGGGTCGGGTAGCCCTTTGAAGATCTCTCGTGGTGTCAACGCATTGTGGACCAAAGGCGGTATCCAATACGGCGTGCCGATACGCTGATAGCCCTACGATGGGCGGGGGCATTCAGGATAATTCTGGGTCCTAGCACGCCACATCGGCATCAAGAATTCACGCGAGGGGAGCGCAGTGTCACAAGAGGTAGTTCTCGATGTCGCGCCGACGAAGGCGTCGCCGTTCTATGACCCGAAGCTCCGGAGCATCGTCGTCCAGGTCGCAATTGTCGTTCTGCTGGTGCTCGGGCTCTGGTGGATCTCCGACAATACCATCGAAAATCTCCGTCGTTCCAATATTCCGACAGGATTTGAGTTTCTGAATTCACGCTCCGGGTTCGAGATTCCTGACCGACTTATTGATTACAGTTCGGAGTCATCCTACGGCCGGGCCCTGCTGGTTGGCATTGTGAACACCGTGCGTGTTGCCGTCTTGGGCATCATCGTCGCAACAATCATAGGCTTTGTGGTTGGCATCGGCCGACTATCGAGCAACTGGATGATTCGCAAGCTTGCGACCATCTACATTGAAGTCTTCCGCAATGTACCCCTGCTGCTCGTGATTCTATTTTGGTACCAAGGAGTGCTTGCGTTGCTGCCGAACGTGCGCAGCAGCCTGGCGTTGCCCTTCGGTTCATACCTCAACAACCGCGGTCTCCATCTCCCGCGCCTGATCTGGAGCCAGGGAGCTTGGCTGATCATTGCAGGGCTCATGTTAGCCATTGGGCTGTCATGGCACGTCGCGCGAAGAGCGCATGCCCGCCAGATGGCAACGGGGCAGCAACTCCCCGTCTTCTGGGTTTCAGTTGCACTCCTCATAGGTTTGCCGCTGCTTGGTTGCGTGCTGACAGGGTTTCCGATGACCGTCGAATTCCCGCAGAAGGGCACCTTCATGCTGACGGGAGGGCTCAACGTGAAGCCCGAATTTCTGTCGCTACTTTTGGCGCTGTCCTTCTACACGGCAGCGTTCATTGCAGAGATCGTTCGCGCTGGTATCCAGGGTGTCCCGAAGGGGCAGGCGGAAGCTTATTCCTCCCTGGGGATTCGCCCTGGGCAAGGATTGCGTCTGGTGATCATTCCGCAGGCACTACGTATCATCATCCCGCTGCTGACGAGCCAATATCTGAACTTGACGAAGAACTCGTCGCTTGCAGTGGCCGTCGGTTATGCGGATTTGTACGCAGTGGGCGGTACAATCCTGAACCAGACCGGGCGGGCAATCGAGGTCGTCGTACTCTTTATGGTGGTCTATCTCGGTTTGAGCATTCTGACTTCTCTCGTCATGAACTGGTTCAACGTCAAGCTGGCACTCAGGCAGAGGTGAGGCATGCAGCAACGTGACATTGCCTGGGTGCGCACCGACATGACCCTTGCGCAACCTGCGCCGAACTCCGAGGTCGGGATTCTAGCTTGGATGCGCAAGAATCTCTTCGCCACGCCGGCGGACATGCTCCTGACGGTTGTTGCTGTGATCATAGCCGCGTGGGCGTTGCCACAGATCCTGAGCTGGCTGTTCTTCAATGCCGTCTGGGTTGGCACCGATCGACCTGCCTGCCTCACCATCGAACAGGGCGGCCAACTGCCGGCCGGTTGGTCGGGTGCGTGCTGGCCGTTCGTATCCAACCGGTTCGGCTATTTCATGTTTGGCCGTTATCCGTTGGAAGAGCGCTGGCGCGTGATCCTGGCGGGCGCCATTTTCGTGGGACTGCTCGTCCCGCTGCTCATTCCGCGCCAGCCGCTCAAACGGGCCAATGCGATCCTGTTCTTCGGCATCTATCCGTTTATCGCCTTCGTTCTGTTGGTTGGCGGGGCTTTCGGGCTGCCTTACGTCGAAACCCCGCTTTGGGGTGGACTTATGGTCACTCTCGTCCTTGCCTACGTTGGTATCGTCGTCTCGCTCCCCCTGGGCATTGTCTTGGCTCTTGGCCGTCGATCCAGGATGCCGACGATCAAGCTACTCTCTGTCATCTTCATCGAAGCTGTTCGGGGAGTTCCACTGGTCACAGTGCTGTTCATGGCAGCGTTCATGCTTCCTCTTTTTGTGCCGCCCGGTACGACATTCGACAAGTTGCTCCGCGCGCTCATCGGCGTTGCGCTGTTTTCATCTGCTTACATGGCGGAAGTGGTGCGGGGAGGGCTTCAGGCTATGCCCAAGGGCCAATACGAAGGAGCGGATTCTCTCGGGCTCAGCTATTGGCAAAAGACAGGGCTGATCATCATGCCGCAGGCCCTAAAGCTCGTCATTCCAGGGATCGTCAATTCTTTCATTGGACTGTTCAAGGACACGACGCTGGTCCTCGTCATCTCGATGTTCGATCTGCTTGGGATCGTCAAGCAGGGCATTTCCGGAGACGCCAATTGGGCGACGCCGCAAACCGCAAGGACCGGTTATGTTTTTGCCGCAGTGATCTTCTGGATCTTCTGCTTCGGTATGTCTCGATATTCGCAGTATGTGGAACGGCGTCTTGAAACTGGGCACGAGCGCTGAGAAGGAAGCCTGCAGATGAGCACAAAACGTATGTCCGGCGCTGCGAAGGTAGATCTCAGCAGGACGCAAGTCTCGGCGAATGAAGTCGCAGTCGAGATCATCGGCATGAACAAATGGTACGGCGGCTATCACGTTTTAATGGACGTGAACCTCAAGGTTATGTGCGGCGAGCGCATTGTTATTTGTGGGCCTTCGGGATCCGGCAAATCGACAATGATTCGCTGCATCAATCGCCTGGAGGAGCACCAGAAGGGCAAAATCATCGTCGACGGCAAGGAGCTCACCAGCGATCTCAAAAAGATTGACGAGGTCCGTCGTGAGGTCGGCATGGTGTTTCAACACTTCAACCTCTTTCCGCATCTCACGATCCTACAAAACTGCACGTTGGCGCCAATTTGGGTTCGCAAGACGCCGCGCAAGGAAGCAGAGGAAATCGCGATGCATTACCTGCGCAAGGTAAAGATTCCCGAACAGGCTAATAAGTACCCCGGTCAACTGTCTGGCGGTCAGCAGCAGCGCGTCGCGATTGCGCGTTCTCTCTGTATGAAGCCGCGGATCATGCTGTTTGACGAGCCAACCTCGGCGCTCGATCCGGAGATGGTCAAGGAGGTCTTGGAAACGATGGTGGGTCTGGCCCAAGAGGGGATGACCATGTTGTGTGTCACTCACGAGATGGGGTTCGCGCGCAAGGTGGCTAACCGTGTCATTTTCATGGATTCCGGTCAGATCGTCGAGCAGAATACGCCGACCGAATTCTTCGGAAACCCACAACACAGCCGGACAAAACTCTTTCTTAGCCAAATTCTACACTGAGGGTATGCCTCTCGAGTGTGTCGCGGACTTCCGCGACGGGATAGCCGAGAGGGAGGGCACCTATAGCACTTGCACGACTATCGAGCGCGCAAACTGTGGCGCGTTTGTTGACGGCTTCGTCTTATATGATGTGGCGATGTTCTGAAGAGCAGAAGAGAAGAGGAGAGTACATGTTAGACTGGTTGAAGTATCGCGCTGCCGTGAAGTCGCGGGTTGGCGACTTGTCGAAGCTCGCACCGGAAACGGTCAAGGGATATCTGGCTCTGGCCAATTCCGGCGATAAAGCGCAGCATCTCGACGGGAAGACGCGTGAATTGATCTCACTTGCGGTTGCTGTCACCACCCACTGTGATGGCTGCATTGCCAGCCACGTTGAGGCCGCAATGAAGCATGGCGTGTCGAAGGCTGAGATTGCCGAGGCACTTGGCGTCGCGATTGCAATGAATGCGGGTGCGGCGCTAGTCTATACAGCTCGTACCTTGGATTGCTTCGATCAGATGTCCGGTACGAACGTTGCTGCATAGGCAACGGCCGGTTCTTCCCTGAATAGTTGAATTGTCGCCTGGTCGGAGGCCATCCGACCGGGCGCTGTCCTAGCCAGCATTCAGGCCGCACTATTCAGAGTTTGCTCGCGCCTTGGGCCTTCCTCAGATCTGCGAAATCCTGCCTGGGCAGGTCCAGGACGGTTCTCACCTTGGGGAGTTCTGCCATGTCGTCGTCACTCGCGGCGATCTCAACGAGCGTGATGCCTAATCGAGGCAGATGCGATCTGGTCCTTTCGGAACGTTGGGGCGTAACTGGATACGCGCGCGACAATGGCACCAGCGATCGAGCACATCATCCGGCAGCAACTGACCTTCCTTGGCCCCATAGGGCGCGCAGTCCTCCGTCGCGTCCTTCCCCGCTAACGGCGGCGAAATCCAATTGGTCAACAGGTCTTAAATGCGGGAACCACTCGTTCAATACCGTAAGCGGCAAAGAGACCCAATCTAGCGGAGTGGGTGAGCGATGGGCTATCGGCTGCTGAGTTTGTGAGCCGATGCGAGCTTCTATGTCTGCGCCTAGTTCTGGAACTAGAACCTTCCATATGATCGAAGCGGTCGCCGAGCGTCTTGAGGGAGCGCCGCGGCAGCTTCGCCGACGCTGGTCGGACGAGTTCAAGGCGCAAGTTGTGACAGAGGCACTGGAGCGTGGCGCGAGCGTATCGGCCATCGCCCACCGGATCGGCATCCACCCGTCGTAGCTGTTTGCTTGACGCCGTGATGCTCGGGCCGAGCAGCTTTGTCGCTCGCGGCACTCGGATTGCGATGGTGCGGTGGCTTCTGTGGCAGGCGCAGTGATCGAGATTGCCATTGGCGATATCGTCGTGCGCGCCGATTGACAAGCGGCCCACACGGGCCGATTTTCGTTTTGTGAATTGCGTCGGGCTCTCGTCAGCTTTTGGAAAGCTAGCCCGAATACAGAACCATTGAGGTTAGGGCGCGTGGTAGGGACAGCGCTATCTATCCAGAAGGGTCAGCGCCGAGTCGCGTCGCTGCTAACCTCAATTGGCAGCGCGGACGCGGTAGGGATAGCGCCTGTTCCATTGCCCCCAAGCCGACCCGGCGCCGAGTCGCGCCCGCGCTGCTTCCAGTCCCAGACTGATCGTCAAGCCCCTTGCGACGGCCAGCTCTGGTGGTTGTGCCAATGAAGTTTTTCTGGACGGATACATCCGACGGTCAGCTTCTGCCGCTGAGGCTGGGACCGTTAAAGTTAGCGGCGGGCGTGGTAAGGACAGCGCTGTATCTGACATCAGGCGCCGAGTCACGTTGCCGCTAACTTCGCCCTGGGGACCGAAATGGACGGGGATCACCAACGGGACAAACCTTCGCCCGCCGAGCTGAGGCGTCTCTCCCGCCTCAAGTCAGTACGGGCGACGATGGTGACATCCGCAAACCTGAAAGGACCACGTTTCGGCCTGCTTCAACTGGTCCTGGAGCATCGGCCGCGCCAGTAGACGCAGCGCCGTTCGGTCGGTCGCTACCGCCATTGCTCCCGCATGGAGCAGGAGGCGGAGGGAGGGGCCTTCGACTAGAGTCGTCAGCTTCTCGACAGCTAGCCTGAGTAGGCAGATCCGATCTGACTTAGCTTCGGGAAACGGAAGGTTGCTGTGGGCCCATATACTTTCAATCCATTCGATCCAGGTTGGCGGCAGGCGTACGATGCCATGTTTCAACGGCAGGAAGTGGAACGGGAATCGTCTTGTGGCGCCACAGGGCTTTACATCGTCGATCCCTTTGTCGAGATAGCAAAAGGGCCCGCCTTGGGCTTCAAACGATCGGGTTATCGTCTTGCAGCAAAAATCCATTCGGGAACCTGCGCGCCAGGTGCCGCTCTACGGCGAATATGAAGTGGTCGTGCTCGGCGGCGGGCCGGCTGGCATTGTTGCGGCCGCTTCGGCGGCGCGGGCAGGGCGGCGAACGCTCCTGATCGAGCGCTACGGCTTCCTGGGTGGCATGGGCACCGCTGCCGGCGTCACCAATTTCTGCGGCCTGCACGGCAATGTCCACGGCAATCACCACCGTCTCGTGCAGGGCATGGCCTCCGAGCTGCTCGCGCGGATCGATCGGCTCGACGGCCTCAACAAGCCGCATCTGATCCTCGGCAAGGTTTATGCGCAGGCCTATGACACAGCGGCCTACAAGATCGCGGCCGACGATCTTCTCGCGAGCCACAACGTCGACATCCTCTTCCACGCGCTCGGCGCCGGCGTCGTGATGGGCGATGCGCGCCGTATCGATGCGCTGATGGTCGAGACAAAGGCGGGACGGCAAGCGGTGCGAGCCGAGATCTTCATCGATTGCTCCGGCGACGGCGATCTCGCGGTCTGGGCCGGCGCGCCTTTCGAGATCGGCGACGAACACGGCCATCCGCTCTATCCGTCGATGATGTTCCGCCTCAATGGCATTGATCCGGACAAGGCGGGCGAGGCTTGGCGCACCATTCCGCAATTGATGGAAAAGGCGCTTGCCTCCGGCACGCACAGCTTTCCGCGGAAAAGCGCGATCGTGCGGCCGCAGCGCCATGGCATCGAATGGCGGGTGAATTTCACGCAAATTGCGCGCGAGGACGGCCACGCCATCAACGGCATCGAGCCCGACGATCTCACCCGCGGCGAGATCGACGGCCGCAGGCAGGCGCTCGCCGCCTTCGAATTCCTGCGTACCGTGCCGGGTTTTGAAGAATCCTACATCGTCGACCTGCCGCCGCAGCTCGGCATCCGCGAAACGCGGCGCATTACGGGGGCCTATCAGCTCAGCGGCGAGGACGTGCTCACCTGCGCCTCGTTCGAGGATTCCATAGGCGTCAATGGCTGGCCGATCGAAGCGCATGTGCCGGGCGACGTCGTCTTCACGTTCCCGCCAATCCCGGAATCGCGCGGCTACAACGAATTGCCGTATCGCATGTTGGTGCCGGAGGGCGTAGACAATCTCCTGGTCGCCGGCCGCTGCGCCTCCATGACCCATGAGGGCCAGTCGGCGGCGCGTGTCTCCGGGGCCTGCTTCGTGATGGGGGAGGCGGCCGGTTCCGCAGCAGCGCTGGCGCTGTCAGGTAACCATGTCCCGCGTGACATCCCGGTTGCAAAACTGCAGGAAACATTGAAACAACAGGGCGCCTTCATCGGGCGGGACCAGACCGTGCCAGAGGGCCTGTAAAGAAACGACGGAGGAAGCCGGATGAGTTGGGTTGCGCGGTTCGCTTGTGTGGGCTTGTTGGCGCTGACGACGATTGGCGCCGCGCGGGCCGAGGAGCCGCTGAAGGCGAAAATTGGCGTGCTCAGGCTGTCGTCCTCCGCGCCAGTCTTCATCGCGCAGGACAAGGGCTATTTCCGTGACGCTGGCCTCGATATCGAGCTGAAGTTCTTCGATGCGGCCCAGCCGATCGCTGTCGCCACAACCTCGGGCGACGTCGATTTCGGTATCACCGCCTTCACGGCCGGTCTCTACAATCTCGCCGGCAAGGGCACGCTGAAGGTGATCGGCGGCATGAGCCGCGAAAAGGCCGGCTATCCCCTGATCGGCTATTTCGCCAGCAACAATGCCTACGCGGCTGGCCTGAAGACGCCAAAAGATCTCGCCGGCAAGCGCGTGGCGATGACGCAGGTCGGATCGTCCTTTCACTATTCACTCGGCCTGCTCGCGGACAAGTACGGCTTCAAGCTATCAGACGTGAAGATCGTGCCGCTGCAATCGCTGTCGAATGCGGCGGCCGCGCTGAAGGGCGAAACCGTCGACGCCGCGCTGCTTCCCATCTCCACCGCACGAAAGCTGATGGACGAAGGCGGCGCGAAATTCCTGGGCTGGGTCGGCGACGAAACGCCCTGGCAATTGGGCGCCGTGTTTGCCTCGCCCAAGACGCTCGCCAACAAGGCGCTGGTGACGAAGCTGCTTGGCGCGCTCGCCAAGGCCGATCGCGAATATCACGACGTCATCCTCGCCGCGATGAAGGACGGCACCGTGCCTATCAACGACAAGACCAGGCCGTTGCTCGAGATCATCGCAAAGTACACCAACCTGCCGGTCGAGCAGGTCGTCGGCAATTGCGCCTATATCGATCCGGCCGGCAAGCTGGACGTGAAGAACGTCGACAACCAGATCAAATGGCTGCAAGCGCACGGGTTCGCCGACAAGGGCTTTGACGCGGACGCGATCATCGCGAAGGACTATGTGAAGGCGGATTGATTGTTTTGTTCGTCATTCCGGGCGCCCGGAGGGCGAGCCCGGAAGGAGATCAACGAGATCGCGGAGCAAAATGCACATGGTCACCGCCTCAAGCACCGCCTTGCACTCCTTTCCGGTAGCAAGAAGCCATTGATCGACTCCGTTTTCGTTCGCAACAGCTGCCATTTCTGACCGGCAACGGCTCGCGGCGAATGCTGCGGCAGATCAACCGCGTGGATCGCCTCGATCTCGGTGACGGCCGCGACTCTTGCAGCATGCGCTTGTGCAGCTTCTCGGCACAATCATGCCGCTGCTCGTTCGACGGCAGCGGCATGTCGGCAGAAATTTGACTCGTATCTGTCCCTTTCGTCTCGTTCCTTGACCTGGACAAAGCCAACGCCTGTCGGCCCCGAAAGCACGTCGACGAAAGCCTTGTCAACTTCATCAGCGGACGTAAACCCTTCAATGGTCGTCTTGTTGATCAGCAATACCCGGCCGCCGTGCGGGCATGGTGGCCCTGCAGGTCCCTCGAAATGCGCCAGCCAACTCGGTCATAGCTGATGCTGCTGCGGACTAAGTCCTAACAGTCCCATGCATACCATCGCTCAGTGGGAACGCTTCGCGTTCGAATCACCAATCTCATTTGGTGGCGCCTGCTCCGGCGCGGTCGATGACCCAGGCCACCATGTAGCCCTTGGCCTGCTCAGCCTGCACGTGCCGGAGGGCCTCAGGGTAGGTTAGTAAGGGCTCCTGCGCCGGGTAGACGGCGCGGTCGGTCGGGGTGACAAAGTGGTGGCAACACACGCGATAGTCTTTAGCCTCGAACATCGGAATCCTCCTCTCGTCTCAAGTTGCGCAGCCATACGCTCGCACTTTCAAGTACTGCCGTACCACAGAGAATGCGGCCTTTAGAAGGCCACGTGCTTCTTCAACACTCTAAGGTTGGTTTGGTCTGCCAGACAGAGATCGGCGATGTCTACATCGCGCGCTTGATTTTCAAATGCAGCAGCACCGGCAAAGAAGTGCCGGGGGCGTGTCATTCCAAAAATTCATCGTGTCTGTCGGGACTTCGGTCCGCACCTGCTCTGTCAAGCTTCAACCTTCTAGAACATTGCGACTCTAAGCCGTTGCCTCATGTCCGACATTTTCAATCACCCAACAACGAGCGCAATTTAATCCATACGTCCGTTCGCTTGATGGCGACTGAGCATGCTAGATCCCGACGGTCGCCGCACCTACCAGGAATGGTTGGCATTCACATAACGCCGCCTCGCTGTGAACCTAAAACCCACGCTTGGCTGTGGTACACTTGGAAAGTCCTTAGTCTTACTGCGCCATAAATTTCGATGGCTACTTTGACTTGAGATTGCTCTGATGCAACAAGGGCATCGAGATATTGTCGCGACGAGGCTGCGCTCAATCTTCGTCGGACGGTCGCAATCGAATTTGGAACGTGCCGTTCAGGCCACAATGGCAGATTCCCTCGGCCGATAAATTTCGGGAATCGTAGCTTCCTTGAAGAGTTTGGTGGAGGCTGTTGCTGAGGAGGAAATCGTTTCTCGCTCCGAGACCAGGAATCCATAAGCGGCGATGCACAGCGTTGCGTGATGGTGGAAGCCGCGCCAACCCCGCCCCTCGAAGTGGCCAAGGCCGACCTCCTGTTTGAGTTCGTGGGAGTCGCGCCTCAACGCGCCAGCGCAGTTTGGCGATATCGACCAGCTGACGAAATCCAATGCTGGCCGGAAGCGTCGAAAACCAATATTTGGTCGGTGCGGTCTCGCCCTCTGGCCATTCGACCCGTAGCCATTCCTCAGGCGGGCTTTCGGCGAGCCAGTAATCTGGATGTGCCGGATGGGCGCGCACACGGGCAAAATGCGTAGACAACTGTTCTGCCGTACCTTGCGCCACGTGATCTTGTGCCAGGCATGTGCTGGCAGACTGATCGCAAGCGTCTTGACCGAAATCGGTCGGTGTTTGCTATCGCGCCTTAGCAGTTTTGGAGGCCCTCCGTTCCCCGTCCACTTCTTCGGTGGCCGCCGTCCGGTTCCGGGCGCCCATACCGAGGTTTGTGGTAAGATGCCGACCACATTGATCAGGCCCAGTTCGGTAGTATTCCCGCCAGAGCGGTGTCGGTGCCAATAGCCGGCGTCCATCAGGACCACGCCGTGCGGCAAGCCCACCGCACAGGCCCAGCGCAAATGATCAAGTGCAATTGCCGGCTTCGTCTTCAAGGTGATGTCCTTGGGAACTCCGGCTTTGCGCCGACGTACACGGTACGTCACCCTCTCCCTTGGTAGCTAGAGCCGATAGGCCACCGGCAAGCTCGCATGATGGTTCGAGAGCGAGAACGTCACTCGAGTATCGATCCAATGACTGTGATGCACGTGCGGAGATGAAGCCATCTCCCCACGAACTGCTCTCGAGCACTGACATCAAAACCGAAGTGTTCGGGCACGACCGCGGATTTCACTTCAAAAAACTTGAACGGCCCAGTGAATATATCTCGTTTGCTTGATTTAAAAACTCGCGCGATGCTGGCGGTCAGAAAATAGGAGAAAGCAAGCCCTCCAAACCAAACGAGGTGCGGTCTGGGATACGCAGCGACCATATTTCCCGAGCCATGCACGTGCCTTTCGCGGATCGGTTGTCATGGGCAGCTGTGGCTGGTCAACGTGCGTCACACAATCCATTACAACGCGGGGATCGCGTTGATGTTCGGGCGCGCGGTCTAAAAAGACAATTGGCTTTATCGCAAGCCTGGCCTGGGCAGCTCTCGCAACCCAAAGCACAATCGCACAAAACTGTTCCTCAGTCAGATCTACACTGGGACTATGGCTCTCAAGCGTGTCGCGGTGTGCCGCGACGAGATAGCCGGAGGGGAAGCGCACGGATAGTACTTGCATGCCGATCGAGTGCGCGAACTTTGACGCGTTTGTTGACAGCTTCGTCTCATATGATGTGACGATGTTCTGAAGAGCAGAAGAGAAGAGGAGAATGCATGTTAGACTGGCTGAAGTATCGCGCTGCCGTGAAATCGCGGGTTGGCGAATTGTCCAAGCTCGCGCCGGAAACGGTCAAAGGATATCTGGTTCTGGCCAATTCCGGCGATAAAGCACAGCATCTCGACGCGAAGACGCGCGAGTTGATCTCACTTGCGGTTGCGGTCACCACCCGCTGTGATGGCTGTATCGCCAGCCACGTTGAGGCTGCGATGAAGCATGGCGTGTCGAAGGCTGAGATTGCCGAGGCGCTGGGCGTCGCGATTGCGATGAATGCAGGCGCGGCGCTAGTCTATACAGCTCGTACCCTGGATTGCTTCGATCAGATGTCCGGTACGAGCGCTGCTGCATAGACAACGGCACGTTTCTTCACTGACTAGTTGAATTGTCGCCCGGTTGGAGGCCATCCGACCGGGCGCTGTCATAGTCAGCATTCAGGCCGCGCAACCAAACCTATCCGGTAGGCGACCAGCGACGATTCTCCCGGGGAACGAAGACAGTATGGCGCTTTCCGACCCTATGGCGTGAGACCAAGGATGCGAAAGTGTCAGTATTCTCGGACGAACTTTAACACTCTTGAGCCTCTCGCACTCGGATGTTTGGCTAAGCGCCTTGTTATCTCTTACCTGCCTTGGATCGTTGGCGTCACTATTCAAAGTTTGCTCGCGCCTTGGGCCTTCCTCAGATCGGCAAATTCCTGCTTGAGCAGATCCACGACGATTCTGACCTTGGGGAGATCTGCCATACGTTTGTGGCAGATGATCGTGAGTTCTGCGCGGAGCGAGGCTGGAAGCTCGAGGTTGAGCTCCACGAACTCGCCCGGTCGCTTGAGCCGATGGGACGTCTTCAGAAGGACCATCGCGCCGACGCCGGCCTGGCAGGCGGCGACCTGCACGCTGTAATCGTCAGACGTGAAAGCTGGCCGAAAGTCCGGGATCCTGGCCGCGAGTTCCGGATTCGGGCTCGTCATCTCACGCTCTCCTGCCCATGCGATCCAGTCGAGGTCGCGAAAACCGTATTTCGCGGGCAGTCTCCGCGCGTAGTCCCTGCTCGCGTAGGCGCCGATCGGAACGACAACTTCATCGACTGGGATCAGATCAGGATCATCGGACGGGTATCTCCTGAGCGCGATGTCCGCCTCGCCGAGCGAGAGATTCAGGCGTTGTGTGCTGGCCAGAACCTCGAGAGTGATGTGTGGATGCTTTCTCTTGAGCTTTTCCGCGATCGGAGCCAGGAAATCGAAGGCGTACGATGGTATCGCCGCGATGCGTACGCGGCCGCTCACGGGTGAGTTCTTCGCATCCAGTGAGCGAGTAGCTTCCATCGCCCATTGCGCCATGCCTTGGGCTGCAGGAAGCAGCCTCGCTGCAGTTTTGGTCAAGGTGATGCCCTGGTTCTTGCGGACGAAAAGCGGCTCGCCGAGCCCGTACTCCATCTCCGCAATCCTCCGGCTCAGAGTGGGTTGGCTCACCTTCAGGCGCCGCGCGGCACCGCTCAGGCTCCCGGCATCGCAAACGGCGAGAAAAATGCGGAGGTCATCCCATTGTAAGTCCACGTTCGCTCCTCAGGCTCGTCCGGGCGGGCGGGGCCATCCATTTCTGTATGACGACATAGGAAGTTAGGCGATTGCCATTCTGCCTGTCCAGGGCAAAAGGGGCGCCAGAAATGAGGAAAACAATCATGCTCCGTAAATCAGGTCTCCTTGTCATTGGCGCCCTTACGATCGTCGCGCTTTCGGCGTGTACGCAAACGTCGCATCCATCAAAACCCGCTGCTCTGGGCAAGCCGATCAGCTCGGCGTCCATGGAAGCCTTGATCGATCAGCCGGGACCGATCGAGCTCAAGACGGTCGTCGGCGCGGATTGGATCGCCGATCTTTCGGGACTGCTCAATCTGAACGATCCAAAAGCCGTTCAGGCCGGTCTCAAGGACCACGAGGAGCCGATCAAGATCTATACACATGTCGTGCGACATCCGACGCAGGGATTTTTCCTGGTCGACACCGGGGTTTCAACGCGGCTGGTGGAGGATCCTGAGGGCCTAGGGGTCGGATGGGTGCTGAGAAAATTTGCAAAAATCCAAAGGATGCAGGTCCGGCAAGACACATTGTCGGTCATTAAATCGGAAGGCATTCCTCTCAAGGGCGTGTTCATGACCCATCTCCATCTCGATCATATCTCCGGGATGCCGGACGTTCCAAAGGACGTTCCGATTTACACAGGTCATGGTGAGCCTGAGTATTCGAGCCTTGTGCATATGGTCGTTCAGGGGACGGAAGATAGCCTCCTTGAAGGAAGGCCCGCACTCCGGGAGTTCCAGTTCTCGAAAGACCCGGATGGAAAATTCGAAGGGGTGATCGATGTTTTCGGTGACGGTTCGTTCTTTGCGATCCAGACCCCGGGACATACTCCGGGCCATGTCTCCTATCTCGCCCGCACACCAACCGGTCCGGTGCTCCTGACGGGCGACACTGCCCACACGCGGTGGGGTTGGGAGAATGACGTCGAGCCTGGGACCTACACTGACAACCGGGAAAGCGAACGGAAGAGTTTGCTCGCGTTGAAGGCCTTGAGTGAACGCCACCCGAAGATGATCGTGAAATTGGGGCATCAGCCCTGAGTCCGAGCCTGGATCAGAACTCTCAGTGCAATGGTATTCATGAATGCTAGGACTTACCGCACATTTATTAGAAGCGGTAGGTCGGATGCGCTCGAGGAAATTAGTGTGGGGCAAGCCCAGCGCCTGCTGAGCTGCTCAGTGGCCGCCGGCGCGGAGCTTTGCTCCCGCGCATTGCCCCAATCGCTCAGGAGGACGGCTGGGATTTTGGCGGACTCGGTCGCAATTTCCTGAGCCGCTGAGCGACGGCGTTTTCGCTTCTCTCGAGCAGGATTGAAATCCGCTTTGGGGTTTCATTGTTCGAAGCGAGATCGAGAAGGCGTTTTTCGTCTTCTTTGCTCCATGGCCGAGACCTGTTCCTAAGCATTCTGCACTCAATCGAACTAGCCGAGCAGAGCGCTCAGGCCGAAACGATGTACCATGTCGCACGCCACTCCCCGCTCCGTGCAGGCGAGTCACCTCGCAATGAGCCCGTTTGATGAATGCGCGCTCGAACCAAAGGCCGGTACCGAATGAATCAAGGGGCAAATCGAAAGATGCAAGCGAGATAGCCTATTCACGGGCCCCAAGATAGCGTTGCCGCCGGCGAACGCAAGGAAAGCTCCTGCCATGACGCTATTGCGAATACCCTTGACCGTGTGTGGTCATGTGCCAAAGATGAGGTGCAATGTTAGCGCCGCAGCGATGGCGATAGTCAGCGTAGCGGGGCTGTCACGCGCAGTCTTTCCGCTCGATCGGCAATACGTGAGCGGGCTTTCGCCCTGGCGTCCAGAGCGCGCGGACAGTGCGATTCAGCGGCCGCTGAGCAGTGAACTTCAGCCAGGGCAACGGGAAGGCGCTCGCGCGTTGTAAGATTTCCTTGGGTGGGATGTTCGGACGTGGCATTTCGTTTTCCCACAATGATCAAGCGAGTGACGGGAGCTTGAACGAAAGTCTTTCGGTGGAACACACCGACGGTGACCTTTATTTGAAGGCGCTCGGAATGGCGTCCGTGGGACGGTGGAATGGCAGCTCGTGCAGGAGGCTGGCCAATGCCGCCTAAGTCGAAAGACTTCGACGTTTGCTGGAGTGATTCCGATCGACATGTGCGTCGATCCGCAGCGCGGCTTACACGATACGCCAGACTGCTCGCCGTATGTTTCGAACATTCACGGTTGCGGGAGCAGGGTATCGCCGAACGTCGGCGTGACGACTCGGCTTTCGAACTCTGGCTTCACGGCCGCTTATTCGGTGCGGAGATCAGTCTGGTACCAGCGCAAGCATATGCCGGTATGATGAAATAAGTCGAAAAGGGCGCTCAGGCGCAGGATTAAAGCGTCATTCGACAAGCCGTCGCAACAATCAATACCAGTCATCGTCTATGTATTGGGCCTAGCCCGGCGAGCGGAATCCGGCCCACCGCGCCCTTGGCGAAGCACGACTTTGAAATGGAGAAACGAGTTCGGAAAATGGGGCGAAATGCATGCTGGCTGCCGGACGTTTCTCCGATGCGGCGTGCGCACTAAACAGGCCAAAGTGTTTCGCTGCAAGATCTCTTGCTGCTGCTTCGAAATCAAAGAGGACATGGGTCTTCAGGAGTGACAACGATGCTCGATGAAGACCTGGCTCGAATTCGGGCTCATCGCAACAACATACACCGGTGTCGACGAGTGCTAGAAACAAGACTGTCGGACGTAGAACGCCAGTTCATCGAAGGACGCCTTGCAGAGGAGCAGGCCGCGCTCCATTCTCTTTTTGCCAAAACCTTCCCGCTCACATTTTCATTTCCGAAAGAACCGACCGGCTCCCCGAAACCTCAGGGCGGGCAAGGTTGCGATCGTGCGTAATTGTTGAACCCAATTCGGACCGTGTTCCAGCAGCGTTAGGCCGGTTTGGTCAATGAAGCCGCCGGTGAAAAAATAGAGCGGGTCGGTACGCATTTCAAATGGCCGGACACCGTGTTGAAGTTCGACGGGCCGCAGTCGCGCTATATCCGCTCGCTCGGTTTGGGGCCGCAGTCCATTGCGTCCCAATGCTGTTCGGGGAGCCTGTCTAACTCCGTTAGGTAGGTTGCGATCGCCTTTGTGACGTCGCTCTTAATGTTCTCACAAGCAGTCGCGATCATTTGCGGCTTCAGGCGCGCCCGGGCCTCGGTGCGGGGGGCGGACGCTCGACGTGGCAATGCTGAAGACAGCGTTCGCAGCACTGGCCGATGGACGGCGATGATGATTCGCACTCGTTCACGCGCGCGCGGGTGATGTATCCGAGCAGCTGCAGGATTTTCACTCGCAGATCGAACGAGCGATGGCGTGCGGGCACCCTTGACGGAACGCTATGCGTTATTCGACGCGCCACTTGCTTCTTTGTGCGAGCATCACCGCAGAGTCTCGGAGACGTACGCACGAAGTCGCATCGCTTTGCACGGCGTCGGAACCGCTCGCTCAATAGCTCCGATATACCTTGGTATAGGCGGCTATACTTTGGTATATACACGCTACGAGCAAAGGGTGCGTAGGCGTTGATGTCCGCCTGTGTCGCCGAACGAGCAACAGACGAATTCGTCCAGAGTCATCAACGCGTCGACTGCGGACAGTGCAGGTGTTGGCATTTGGCCGCGCCTCAATTTTGATCGCTTCCCAAGCCCTTCGTGTCTTCGATTTCGTCATGAGGGTTCGCATGGAACAAGCCGATCTGCACGGACAGGTCGTCCAGCACTGAAAGAGACTTTTAATCGAGATTCGATACAGCCACTTGACTTGGGTTCATCCGCATTTGGGGGCTTCGATGTGGCATAATCGAATATCAAATCTCGCGCTGGCGTTGTCTATCCCGGCAGCAACCGTCGCTGCCAATGCGGATGCGTTGTCAATTCGCTTCTGGAGCGGGCTGCTTGTCGGTGGATTAATGTTGGCTGTTTCCTTCGCGACATCGACGCGAAGGAAGACCGCAGCACCGACCTTAGACGATGTGATGGCCATTAACGCCTTTGAGTCCATCAAGGATGGTATCGCAGTTTTTGACTCCGACAAGTGCGTCCTGAGCAACGATGCTGCAGCTCACATCCTTGGGTTTTCCAACTCGAAAGAGATGCGAGGGCTGGCACTTGCCGAGCTTTCGGTTGATCCGCAGCCGAACGGTAAGAGCGTTGCGCAGATGTTCGAAGAGACCAACAAAATCATCATGCAATCAGGCCATATCGCGATCGAGTGGTGGCTCCGCCGTAAGGATCAGACCTCCATTCCGGTCAGGACGAGTCTTGTGGTGTCTCAATTCGAAGGCCGCCCGATAGTCGTGTGTGGTTGGCAGGACATAACCGACCTGGTCCGTATGCGCGAGGAGCGGTTGAGCCTAGCTAAGAATTTCGAAAACGACGTGTCGCGGGTTGTCGATGTTTTGGCCGGCTCCATGCGTCACATGCAAACAGTCTCATTGGCAATTACGGCCTCCACAGACGATGTCTGTCTTCGTACTGAAGGTATGACTGGGATAGTGAAAAAGACCGAAGAAAACTCGACTGCCATGTCGTCAGCTGCCCAAGAATTCTCGGCCTCAATCTCGGAGATCGGTAGGCAAGTTTCGACCGCAGCGGACATTTCGCAAACTGCCCGCGTTAAGACGGTGCACGCTGAAGCAACACTAAGTGAGCTTGTTGCGTCGGTGACAAAGATCAGTAGCGTCGTCCAGCTTATCGAGGGAATTGCATCGCAAACCAATTTGCTGGCGCTCAATGCGACTATCGAGGCCGCGCGAGCAGGCGAAGCGGGCAGAGGCTTTGCGGTGGTGGCGAGCGAAGTGAAGAATCTTGCTGCTCAGGCGGCAAACGCGACGAGCGAGGTCGATGTTCAGATACTTGCCATTCAGGAAAGGGCGAGACTGGCGGCTGCCGCGATGGCCGACACCGCTGAGATAATAGACAAGATGCGCGAGATCTCGAGCAGCATATCGGCGGCGATAGAGCAGCAATCGATTGTTACGAATGACATCTCAAAGAGCATCACACACATCAGTGCTGATATGCGAGAGGCATCCCGAGATATTGACCGACTGAGTGATGCATCGCGCGCCTCCGGCTCATCGGCTGACCAAGTCGTCGACAACGTCCAAGAGTTGAACAACAATATCGGTTCGTTGCAGGGACAGGTGAGCGATTTTCTGGTCAAGATACGAGCGTAAGTGCGGTGCACGCGTCGCTTGTCAGTTTCATGAGATCGCGCGCTTCTCGCTGCTCGTCGCTCAACTTCCAACCACAGCGGCCGGCCACGTGTGACCGGCCTCTATCGGATCCCTGTATGCGCCGAAAACGCTATTTTGACGGGAGTGCGAGGCGAGACTTGGCCTGAGCTCACAGTCGGCGGGTGATCGCGCCGACGCAAGTTCTTCGTGTGGCGACCCACTACCAGAAGACGGCCGGAAACCAACTGGTCGCCGCACGTTCGCAACTACCATGTTGGCTCCGATGAGGTGTCCACACGGCGTTGATCGGCGGTGGCAAAAGCGCACCACGCATCGTGCGAGTATTTCTTCGGATTACCAGACGAACTTCGCGCCGTCCGGCAGTTCGCAGACAAAATCACCCTGGTTCACGACTTCGGCCGCCCCGGCCGCCAGCTTGGAGGCCCGCACCGTGAGCTTGCCTTCGCGGCTGAGGCTGTGGCGAATGTATTCCGTAACCGGGTGTCCGGAGATGTCCACGGTTTGATGCGCATTGGCGAAGCTGATGCCGCGCTGGTCGCTCACCCTGAAGGCGCTGATAGTCAACCCGCCCTGCACGGCCGGCCCGGGCTTGCCGCCATCGACAGTGGTACAGCGGCTGAGGTCCAGTATGAGCTTCACATCCTTGCCGCCCTGCAGGGCACTGAGCACTTCGGCGTATTTCGGCGAGGGCTCATCGGCCTTGGCGATCGTGCTCATGCTCGCAGCCATAAACAAGGACAACAGGATCGGCAGGCGTCTGCCACTGAACTGCATATACTCTTCTCCTTCAAAACAATCACGGGTTGGGCAGGCATCACCTTTCTCGATGTCGTTCTCGCAAGCAGCTCGGCGGATTCTAGACATCAGACAGGTCGCGCTTGGACAACAACATGTGGCGCAAACGCACGCAAGCGGTCGCGAAGGCTAACCTAACGTCACAAACTCGTACGTAAGGCTTCCGAAGTGTGGTGACGACTTGTGACGTCCTCCGCGGGCTGTTCTGGTTCGGCTGTAGCGTTTCGAAAGGACGAACCGTAATGCGAGGAAGACTGATACAGTCGAGAGGCCAGGTGAGGGCTCTTATAAGAGTGAGCGGAAGAGTTTCGGACGAGTCGTCAATCAAGAAATGCGGCGACGACTCGCGAGCTTATTGGTTAGGTGGCCACGTAGACGTCGGTGCCGCGCAATCCAAATCAAGGCCATGCGCCGCCACGGCGGACCGTGTTTGGACGGAGAAAGTCTAATCTACACGGCAAGCTGCGTCTGAAGCACAGAACTATCGTCTCTCGCTCTTACCGGCGAATAATTTGTTCTTCGGTCGTCGCGATGTGCGAAAGGGCTTGAATCGAGCGTGGCGTCAAGTTGTAAACAGCGCGCGACAACGCTGGCCGTGAGACCTTCAAAATGACAAAACCGTTTCTCGTCATGCATCTTGACGCGGGATTGACTGCGGGCAGGACTGCGGAATTCACGTCAGGGCTTGACTGGGCCAAGCCCGCGCTTCGGGCGGCCGCGTTCGTTGTCTCGTCTATAACTGCTGTTGCGCCGCACGCCATGCAGGCTGCGTCCGCGACCGACAGTCTGAGTTGGTCATCCAGTACCCAATCGAACGGCGCTTCCGCCGTCACCGCCAAGCAGTCGATCTTGCCGTTCTGGGACACTTGGATCGGCGCCGACATGACGGTGGCGCGTCAGCCCGCCACGATGTTGGATTTGCTGGCGGAGAAGGCCGTTAATGGCGGAAACGTGCCGCAATCCTCCGGCAACGTTTGGGCTGTTGCGACCGCGCCCGGCGCAGGCGTCATCTGGGACAAAACAGTGGTGGAGGCGCGCGTCGATCCGGGCGCGGAGAGCAGCAAGATCGGCGCCTCGCTCATCAGGTCGGTGCCGCTGCCCAACGTACACTCGCTGTCCTTGCAGATCGACTGCAATGTGCTTCAGCAGGGGAAGATGTCGCCCTTCGGCATCGGCGGACAGGTAAGCAATTACGAGACCCATCAGTCGGCCAAAGTCACAATCGGAAGGATCGGCACCAGCTTTGTCGTCGGCCAAAGCGTGTCGACCACTGACGATAAATGGCTGCGCACCTTTGGCGCAGAGCAGAAGCTTTTCGAGGGTGTCACCATCGCGAGCTCAATCGGGGAAACCGCGCAAGGCACGACCAACATGAGCTTGACGGCGGGATTCAAGAAGAGCTGGTGAGGCGTCGACGAGTCTTTGGGGTGGTGACCTTTCCGAGGTCAGCGCGACGACTTCATGTTCATCGATGAGCGCGTTTCGCTCAAGCGCGTAAAGTCAGGCGTCCATACGCCGGCCGCTCTATTTGTGCGCGACCGACAACAGCACGGGCACAATGGCGAATTCAATAAACATGTTCCTACATAGCCGCAGTGTTTGAAGTCGCCTCTGAGCGTGGTCGGCGTTCCGGCAGCCGTTAAAAGGGCTGCTCCGCTATTGTCCACCCAGTGCGCATGGCCAATCTTTCAGCCGCCAGACCGACAGGTCGTCGACTGTCGTCGGCCACGAGTCACGCTATGCTCGTGCACCGTTCTGATGGCGAGCGGCAACCTTTAGTGGCAGCGTGACAACTCACATCCTTTTGGCTCGTTTATCGGACTATGCATGCCGCTGGCGTAGACGTGTGCACGTCGTTGAATGCGGCTTGATCTGTAATTTTGAGATGCCAGAAAGAACTATATGTTTTCGTCATGGCATCTCAATTCACGGATGACACCTCCGGGAGATAGCGATGAAACGACCTCGATCGCCGACTTGGCGCAGGCAGCCGGCGTGAGCATGTCGACGGCAAACCGGCTCCTGCATGGTGGTGCCACGGTGCGCTCCGAAACCGTCGAGCTTGTCGTGGAAACAGCAGAAAAAATAGGCTTTTACGGATTGGGGACGCTGCGCGAGCGCAGGAAGTCGCACCGGAATCTTGGGTTTCTGATGCAGCAGTCGCATCGGCCGCTTTATCAGTTGTGGGCCGCACAAATCGTCGCTGCCGCAGCCCGGCGCAGCGATACCCTTATCAACGCGAATGTTCTCTTCGAAGACGACCTGGCCGCGGAAGCCGTTGCCACCAACCTCTTGAGCCTTGGGAAGGATAGCGACGCCGTCGCCATGATCACGGCCGACCATCCCCCGGTCGGTCAGGCGATCGACGAAATTGCGGGCCACACGCGTTCCAGTCGGCGCCTATATCACCGACCTCTCCGCCGCGAGCCGCGCAGGCTTTGTGGGAACTGACGACTGGAAGGCCGGTCGAACAGCGGCCTGGTTCATCAGGCAGATGGTCCGCGAGCGAGGCAAGGTATTTCCCTTGATCGGCAGCCACCGCTATCAGTGCCAGCATGTTTCAGGCGCGAGTTTTCGCTCCTACATGCGCGAGCATGCCCCGGACTTCGACGTCAGCGACACATTGCTGATTCATGAAGACCCCGGGAAGGCCCATGGAATCCTCCGAAACCTGATCGACGAACATCCGGACCTCAGGGGCATCTTCGTCAATGATGGCGGCATTTCCGGCGTCTTAGGTGCGATGCGCGAGCTGTCTCCCGAACGACAGCGGACAATCCGCATCGTCTGCCGCGACCTAGGACCTGAGACACGCAAGGGCCTGAGCGAAGGGCTGATTACCGCGTCTATATGCCGTCCCTTCGACAAGATGCCGCAGGAGCTGATCGATGTGATGCTGCGCTTGGTCGAACGTCGAGACACGCCGTCGATCGAGCAACGAATCGTTCCGTTCGAGATCCTTACGCCGCAAAGCAAATGGACATAAAGAAGTAGGTATTGCCTCAATTGCTGCTGAGGAAATCCATGAGCGGAGGCGAACAAGGAAAATCGCGATGGATTGCGCGCAGGGCCTCAGAATGGTTGATATGGGCGGCACACGCATGTGTGAAGGGTTCGCGCTGTGGTTTGTCGCCCGGTGAAACGGCAACGCCGCCCGCTTGAAATAACGGCGGGCGGCGTTACTCAGGACTCGGGAGGGTGGTGCAAAATCCCGGTAAACAATGGGTCTGCACGTCCTGTGCCAAGGCTTATGTCTCGGGCCGAGATACCCGCGCAAGGGGTTTGGATAAGGAAGCCGCACGTGGCCAAGCTCCATCTGACTTTACCAGTCACTCTGTCCCCGGACGGTGATGCTGATCATCATATATGAAAGGTTTCGCGCGCGTGCGCTCTGAGGACCAGATGCGAGCCGACGAGACGCAGCTGCGGCCGCTCGGTTTTGCATCCCTTCCTGCCGTTCGGTCGGTGAAATAAAGAGTGGGGCGGCACCGACGACTGGATCGGGAGATGCGCCGAGTCCGCCCCAGCATCACCTGGGAGGTGGTGATGCGGATTTGAACGTAGCAAACAACCCGACGCTGCAGCACCTGCAGCTATCTCATGCCAGGATGGCCCCGACGAGGCTTGAATCGCACGCGGCGTGAAGTTGTACGTTGTGAGCTTTTATGTGTCTGTCTGAGCAGACATGAAAGCCGCGCAAGATGACGATAACGAGAAACGGGTAGGCAGGTTCGACGCAGCGAAAGTGATCGCCGGGGATCGAACATCAGTCAGCCGTTCCACGATCGATCCTGCCCCTTCTCCCACCCGCTCAACCTCGGCCTGCCGTGTCTGTGCAAAGTCGATAGTGCATCCGACTTTATCCTCGATAGGATCCGGCTAACAGCTCTCGATCCTCGTTCTGAGTCTGACAGCGCTTCACAAAGTGTAAGATCCAAAACACCGGGCGATTGTCCTTGCGAGCTCATGCGAAGCGCAATCACGCGCTCAATGCACGTGAGGCGCGTTGGCACGGCCCTTGCTGTTTCTCGCGGTAGGCCAATAGAGGCCGATTTGACGGAGCTGAACATGAACAGCACGACAGGATCTTGGGCTTACGGAGAGAAGGCGCCGATGCCGAGCCAAGAACAGACCACTTCAAAAGAAGTTCGCGGCTCTTTGACCAGCGGTGGTTTTGGGACCCTGCCGCCGGTTGCGAAAGTTGCGGCTGGAGCGGCCAGGGTGTGTGAAGAAATCGGGCGCAGCACTGCGGCCTAAGCAGGGCCGCAACTGCGGTACCGCTGACCTCGCCTTGCCCCTTGACGGCAGGGCGAGGAAGCGCCTCCGCGTTGCATCTCGGGAGACTTGGCAACCGTATGCGGTTGCTCATTCGTCAGGTAGGGAAGGATTACCTCTTCGGCGAGATAGACAATCCCCAGGGGAGCGCGGTGATGGGTTGTGCAATTCTCATTGCACCGCAATGGAGAATACCGCGATAGCCCTGATGGGTTCTTGCCGGACAGGTTTAATGAACGTTCAGCATGAGACACCGGAGGCTACGTGCCTTTCGGTGGAGGTCCGGTGGGGTTTGAGAGCGCGCGCCATGGATCATCGTTTCAAGAGGCCCTTGGTCGGCCCCGCGCTCAACACCTTTGCCGATCTCGCTCATCATGAATGGCTGCGTGACCGGATGGTCATCGCAGAATGTGGCCGATCAACAACGCCGTTGATTTCAAGATAAGCTGAAACCAGTGAAGTGGTGGACAGCGGCTGAGGCGTCATCCGCTTGGACCGTCCGATCCCTCCAGAGCAATCTTTACGCATTTGATCAAGGCTTGCGTGACAAGCGGTTTGGCAAGAAACCCGATCGCGCCGGCCTTGATCGCGCGGGCGCGCACTGCATCGTCCGGAAAGGCCGTGATCAAGATGAAAGGCATGTGATGGCCCAGGCCGCGCACGTGCATGAGCAGGTCAAGTCCGCTCATTGCCGGCATCTGGATGTCTGAAATCACGCAGGACGCCTCGTGCAATTCCGCCGATTGGAGGAATTCAAAGGCGGAGGCAAAGGTCTGGACGCTATATCCGCACGACGTCAGAAGGTTGGTCGTTGCGGCGCGAACGGATGGATCATCGTCGATGACCGAAATGACAGGTGGCGTTGACAAGATGACTGCTCATGATCGGGGAACTACTTGCCGCGGCTGCGGCCGCACGAAAGTGGGGGCACGGCATAGGATTGAAAAGCATACTTAGGTTTGTACGTCCCCCTTCGGACGGGAAATTCCGAGCGCTTCACTCATTTTTATCAGGTCCGCCAGCGACTTGGCCCGCATTTTGCGCATGACCTGCCCGCGATAGATCTTGACCGTAATTTCCGCAAGGCCAAGCTCGCCCGCCACTTGCTTGTTCAACAGGCCAGATGTGACCAGGGGCAGAATGTCGCGCTCGCGTGGCGTTAGGCTTTCGAAGCGGGATCGCAGGTCGGAGACCGTTTTCTCGAGGTCGCGCCGCCTGCGATCTCGTTCGATCGCGGCCTGGACCGCGTCGAGCAAGTCCTGCTCGCGTACCGGCTTGGTCAGGAAGTCGACCGCACCGCTCTTCATGGCCTGGACGGTCATGGGAATATCGCCGTGACCTGTGATGAAGATGATGGGAGTGTGGATGTTAGCCTTAGCGAGATCGGACTGGAGCTCGAGGCCGCTCGATCCCGGCAGACGGATGTCGAGCACGAGGCAACTCGGCAGCTCTGGCGGGTCGGCTTGCAAAATTTCGGCTGCAGAGCCGAAAGCCTCGACCTGGAGGCCCACCGATTCGAAAAGATTTGTGAGAGCCTCGCGCATCGAAGCGTCGTCGTCGACGACCAAGACGATGGCGTCATCAGGACGTGTGCGCGACCGCATCTCTTGCGAGAGCTCACTCATGATGCATCCTCTGGCTGCAAGCGCGGGACGATCCTAAATGTCACGCCGTATCTCCGGTTAGAAATCGAAAGAAAGTGCCTTGATGCCGGCCACAACTGTCTGTGCGGCCGAATTCGCCAATTTCGTAGGCAGCCAGGCCTGATCGCAAAACTTCCCATATTTCGACTATATGGACGATTCGTTTGCGGCAAAAGGACGATGCAGGCCCGACTGGGCCTCTGTTGTTGGCGGTCGAAGGGTCTTGCTGCTCTGGCGCAAGCGGCTGCGGTTTGGAGGGCGCAAATTCCGCGGGGGCCCCGACCGGTACTCTGAAGCCCGCGGAAATTCCCCGCTGCATCATGCTTGTGCAATATGGCGGTCGTCGGCGCTGGCGAGGCCCGGCCGACTCAGGTTAAGCAGCCGTCATCGATCAGTCCAACGCGCTGAAGGAATGAAATGGTCGCTGCCGCTCCAAAACTTCCCGCTTCCGGTTTTGCTCTCGAAGTGGATGGTCGATTGAAAGCTGAATTTGCGACCAAAGACGGGGCCTGGGCCGGAGCGAAGGAGTTAAAGCAGCGCTTTCCCAGGCTTCAGGTCAGAATTTATGATGCTCAGACAAAGTCCAGAGAGGAAGTCTAGCTTTCGCGCCTGACTTTCCCGCTTTCGGTTTTTGCCGCGCGTGCGGCTTGCCTCAAACCACTGCAAGATCGAGATCACGTATCCCTGATGGCGGCTGTCGGATTTCTGACGTGCTGTCAGAGCCGCGACACGTCCGCTTCAGCGGATCGCCTTCTAGTTCAAGGCTTTCGCGTTGGCACGAGCTTTGAAGAGAGAAACTCGTTCAGGACGGAAGTTCAAGGATTCACAGTGACCGACGATATCAATTGCCCGTATGCGAGGAACGTGACTTCGGGACATTTAACGCCGCTACCCTTTTGGCTGCGCGCTCTTGCGAGATTTTCCGGCTAAATCGAGCGCGCCGGGATCCAATTCGCGCCGATACCCGTGTGCGATGTTGATGATCGACCATTTCGGTGTGTCGGCCAGCAGCTGCATCTCCTTCACACGAAGGCGGTGCCGCTGGCGGAAGTGACGGAGCTGCTCTCATCAGTTGGCGAGCAGCGGGCGGGCCTCGAGCTCAATGCGGATCTATCGCGCGCAATCGCTGATGTGAGCTCGCCTCAGTAGTCATCGCGAGTTATAGGGCAGGGAAGCGAATCCTCTTCTCTCTGATGCAGAAATTGTGGGGCCGGCAAAACAAACCGGACAGCGTTATTTCTATGGACAAACTCGTCGAAAAGCCCCAGCTGACCTTCCAGGACAAACGGACGACATGGGGGAAATACCATCACTTCGCTGTCGAGCTTGCCGAAGTTGCGAAGCTCGCGTGGCCGATGGTGTTGACGCAGCTTGGGCAGGTCGCGATGATGACCACCGACCTTGCCTTGATCGGGCGCATCGGTCCTGAGGCGCTTGCTGCAGCAGCGCTAGGGGCCACGATCTTCCTCATTGGCTTCATTCTTGGCGTAGGTTTGCTGGCGCCGATCGCGCCCCTGGCAGCCCAGGCGTTCGGGGCGGAGGATCTTGCCGCGGTAAGACGCACGCTGCGCATGGGACTCTGGGCGGCGCTGCTGCTATCGCTCCCGATCATGGCATTCGCGTTTCACGGCGAGCAAATACTGCTCGCTTGCGGCGAGGCGCCCGACGTGGCGCAGCTCGCACAGCAATACCTGTTCGGACTAGCCTTTGGCGTGGTGCCGGCACTGTGGTTTCAGGGTTTCCGCAACTTCATGGCCGCGGTCCACCGGCCGCAGCCGGTGTTGTGGATTACGCTTGGGGCTATCCCCTTCAACGCCCTCATGGCTTATCTCTTGATCTATGGGAAGCTGGGCCTGCCGCCGCTTGGCCTGTTCGGGGCCGGTCTTGCAAGCACCTTCGTGAACTTTGCGATGTTCCTGGCCGTTCTGTGGTTTACCACAATGCGTCTCCCTTTCCGAGATTATCACGTCCTTGCGCATTTCTGGCGTTTCGATTGGCCCTTCATGCAGCGGTTGATCGTGACCGGGATTCCGATCTCACTGATTGTTTTGCTGGAATACGGATTGTTTTCCGCCGCGGCGCTGCTGGCCGGACTGGTCAGCGTCAGCGCACTCACTGCCCATCAGATCGCATTCCAGGTCGACTTGATGTTGTTCGTGGTTCCGCTAGGCATCAGCACGGCGGCGGCCGTGCGCGTTGGCCATGCAGTCGGCCGCGGTGACGGTCCCGGCGTCAAAAGGGCAGGGCTGATCGCTCTACTGCTCGGCATTCTGGCCGCTGCACTGCTGACGACCGCGGTCGTCGCGATGCGTTTTCAGATTACCGGTCTTTTTCTGGACCAGACGGCTGACGGCACCAGCGCGACGACAGAACTGGCGGCAAACCTCCTTTTGATCGGCGCGAGCTTCTTTATCAGTGATGCCGCACAGCACATTGCGGCGGGCGGTTTGCGCGGACTGAAGGACACCCGCATCCCGCTACTGTTCGCCTGCATAGCCAATTGGGCGATCGGCTTCACCCTTAGCTACGTGCTTGGTTTGAAGATCGGGCTTGGCGCCATTGGCATCTGGATCGGATTGTCAATTGGGACGACCGTCTACGCGGGCTTTCTCGTTTTGCGTTTCCTGCTGCTGGCGAGCAGGTTTGCCCTTCAGAGGTGTCCGTCAATCTCGTAAGTCAGGTTATTGCCAGTCAGAATGCTCGGGACCATCAACAAGGTTGGCTTAGCTCGCACTATTACTTGTTGTGGCGCTATGATGTCCTGCGTCGCATTTGTCGCGAGGGAAAACCGCTCCACACTTTCAGCCCAACGCGGCCCTTCGGGTCCGGATCAGTCCACGGTATTCTATCCCACAACTTGCTCATCTTTGCGCGCACACTGCCGACGGCAGCGTGCGCGAACCGCTTGCTCGACTGCGTTAACCGGTTAACACCAAGTCCCGTCCGCCGGCTGTATCCTTGCCTTGGGCGCCCAAAGAGCGAGCGCTGGAAGCAATGAGGGAGGCTAATGCATGAGCGGCAAACGCATTCTGATGATCGTCGGGGATTTTGGTGAGGACTACGAAACAATGGTCCCGTTCCAGGCCCTGCTCGCCGTCGGCCACACGGTACATGCCGTCTGCCCCGGCAAGGTCGCAGGTGACACAATCGCGACGTCGATCCATGATTTCGAGGGCCAGCAGACCTACAGCGAAAAGCGCGGCCACAATTTCACGATCAATACAACATTCGCCGAAATCGATTGCTCAACTTACGACGCGCTCGTGATCCCGGGGGGCCGGGCTCCCGAATACCTTCGCACCGATGAACGGGTGATCGAGCTGGTGAGGTACTTCTTCGATGCCGAGAAGCCCGTCGCCGCAATCTGTCATGCGGCGCAGCTCCTTGCAGGCGCCGGCGTGTTGAAGGGGCGCACCTGTTCGGCCTATCCGGCCTGCCGCGTCGAAGTCGAACTCGCCGGCGGTGTTTATGCCGATATCCCGATTGATGGCGCCGTGACAGATCGCAATCTGGTCAGCGCGCCGGCTTGGCCGGCGCACCCAGCGTGGCTGTCACAATTTCTTGCCGTTCTGGGCACGACGATCAGCCATTCCGGCCTGCGCCGCGCCGCATGATCGTCCGGTTTGACGACGCCTGGCCGGCGGGGAATGAGCGTAGGTACAGGCAGGGCAGGCTGATAGACTGTAACCTGGCTAGTTCGGATGCCCGAGGAGGTGGCCCATGTGCAGGCTCTTTGTCAACGCGGATGCGGAGCTTTGGCAGACTCGGCTGAAGTCCGTGCGAATGCGCGGTTTCTCCACCAGCATCCGATTGGAGAACCTTTACTGGCGGATTCTGGAGGAGATCGCGCAGCGCGACGGCATGACACTCTCGCAGCTCCTGGACCGGCTGCATGAAGAATTGCTGGAGGATCGGGGGAATGTGGAAAATTTTTCCTCGTTCCTCCGCGTCTGCTGCGGCCGGTATTTGATGCTGCAGCTCTCTGGCGACATCCCGCGCGATTTCGCCACGCCAATCAGATCGCTAGACGCCAACAGCATCCTCGAGCGCGAGGCGCGACGCTATGCTGCGGACGCCCGGAGCGTGAATAACAAATCGAGGATTTCAGTCGCTGGTTAGGCAGAATGGCGTCAATCGATGGCGGTTGCCGCAGCTCGCCTGGGAAAGAACAAGCTAGTTTCAAAGGGAGCGCCCGAAACGATTCGAACATATGAACCTCCGGAGCTCAATCCAGTTGAGCTACGAGCGCATGCTTGCACGCGGTTCTCGCAAGCGTGAAGCGACAAACGGTCTCTCACAAGCCTTTGAGTTTCAGACCTTTTCAAGGGCCGGGAATCTATCCCAGCCGACGTAAGAAGTAGGCGGGGGGTCGGGAACACCTCGAACGGATCCTTGTATTTTGCCTTCCAATAGGTTTTAAGCCCGTCACCTCATGACCTCAGCGTGAAACAAAAGCGATTCGTGCAGTTTTGCCGTGCTCGAACAAAAGCAACCAAGCCGGCGTAGCTCACGCATTTGAATCGATTTGCGGCTTTCAAAGGAATCCACTATGGCCAAGATGACCAAGAACCAGCTCATTGACGCGATTGCTGAAGGAACTCAGATTTCCAAGAGTGACATAAAGGCCGTCATCGAGCAGATGGCAACTGTAGGCTACAGAGAGTTGAACCAGTCCGGGGAGTTCGTCATTCCGGGCTTCGTAAAGATGTCGGTCGTCAACAAACCCGCCACTGAGGCCCGTATCGGAGTGAATCCGTTCACGAAGCAGCCGATGCAATTCGCGGCCAAGCCAGCCAGCAAATCGGTTAAAGCGTCA
This sequence comes from Bradyrhizobium ingae, assembly GCF_055791185.1. Lineage (NCBI taxonomy): Bacteria > Pseudomonadati > Pseudomonadota > Alphaproteobacteria > Hyphomicrobiales > Nitrobacteraceae > Bradyrhizobium > Bradyrhizobium ingae. The sequence continues at coordinate 47,849 of NZ_JBVUBB010000029.1, read as the reverse complement.
CCGCTCAAGGTCGCTAAAGACGCAGTGCGGTATGAAGAGGCTCCCGCTCTCACGGGCTAAATTGCAGTTGGACTGGACGGAGGGTCATCGCCGCTAGATGGAAGGCACTGGAGGCCACGGTGGATAGCCTCGCAAAGCGAGGTGCGTACTTGGCCTCAAAGGCCAGCGAAATGCAGCTACTCGGAGGTCCGGATACGCTCGCGAAGCAGGTCGAGGAGCGGGTGCAGCGATGGATTGCAGTTGGGGGGCCGCCAATATCGGAAGCGGAAGCGACCCGGCCGACAACCGGTAGAAATCGAGTAGCGGCCGGCCACGCTGTTTCCGAGCAGTTGCCCGTCGGTTTCTCATGACGATCGTAGGTAAGAAAGAAACCAAACGATAGCGATCGAGTCGTTGCCCAGACTGCATCCATTGTCATCCACAGAGTCGGCCCGGAGGAATTGAGGCTTCTGGTGACCTGCCCGAAGCATAACAGCGAAGATGCGCGAAAGCTTTACATACTTCGCCGCGATCTGTTCGAGGATGATTGCGATCGCGACTCCATTCGTCCGGAAACAGGCAAGCCCTTTCGCCAATGTCGACTGGGCCGAGAGTGTGGTGCTGACGAATGGCAACGTGAAAACCGATCTCCCGACTGTTCAGAATTTCGGACCCGAATCGCCGCTGAAAAGGGGAGCAATGGCCAAGAAGCAAGGCATTCCGAGGCGGCTGTTCAAATTCCGCGCGTTCGACAATCGCACATTGGATATGATCAATCTCTTTTATACCGATCCGAGCACGTTCAATGATCCGCTCGACGCGCGGTCATCGCTTCGCTGATTCTGCATTTCGAAGAAGATCACGGTGGACGTCCGCGGCGAGATCCTGCTGCTCAAGGACACCCTCAACACGATGGTCGAGCAGCTTGCGGACCTTCATCGGGGCGTAGCATCATATCGCTTCAAAAGCGCGCGATGTATTCATCGACGGGCTTTGCTGGTCAGCACCCCAATGGTTTGCCGTGTCCCTGCGGGACCGGGCTGTCGGCTGGCGCGGAAAACCCCGGCTTGAGCTGGGTTTTCACCCATAAGCTTTCATCCCTGACAGAAGCTCCGGCGGCAGCGGAATTTCGTCGGCTTCGGCGACAGACGATGCAGGAGAGGAAGAGTGGAGCGGTGTTGGCCGGTAGAGTAGGGATGAAGCGCCTTACCCCGTCACCGAGGCAGGTTTCTTCATCCCCCGCTCCGAACCGGACGTGCGAGTTTCCCCGCATCCGGCTCTCCATGCGTGGCGTTTGCCACGGGTGGCCCTCACAGTGTTTCGAGGGCGCGGGTCGCTTCCCAGAATTTATCGGCTCCCTTCAGGAAGTGCTCTTCCGGGTCGTCCCATCCGTTCGGTATGCGTAGTCCCCGATCCGGGTAGAGCAGCCGTTTGGCATCAGCAAACCGGGCGAGCTTCTTTCCGCCCAGACGCCAACCACTGTCTTTCCCTCCCGACGCGGTGTAGATACGACGCAGCTTCCTTCCAGATGCTTTGCCGTGTTTCTTGCCGAGCCAGGACTTGAGGCGCCAATACATCCACCAGTCGTTTTTGGCGAACTCCCTCCATGACCGTGAGGCATAGCGGTAGTAATTGCGCCAACCGATGATGACTGGATTGAGATCATCAATGAGGTCGGTGAGGGTGAAGCCGGTAGGCGTTCCCCGCACTTTGGCCTTGATCTTGTCGCGCAACAGCTGCGACTTGTTCTTCGGAATGAAGAGCATGCCGACACGGCGTCCAGTCGAACGCAGTTTCTCTTGTGCGACCCGATAACCGAGGAAGTCAAAGCCCTCCCGGACATCGGTGATCTTGGTCTTCTCCATCGACAACTCCATGCGCAACTCCTCTTTGAGGAATTGCGCCAGCGCCAGACGCTCATCTTCGGCATCCTGCTGCGTTCCCTGTACGAGGACGACAAAGTCGTCCGCGTATCGCACCACGTAGAACCCCGGACGACCACGTCGGTAGTCGGTCTGTAGGCGCTGTCGCGCTCGCACCGGTGTTTTATCCCGTGGGTTGGGAATCCAGCGCCGGTATCGTTCATCGATGGCCGTCAGATAGACATTGGCCAAAAGCGGCGAGACGATACCCCCTTGCGGGGTTCCGGTTACCGGATGCCGACGATTGCCCTCGATCATGATGTCAGCTTTCAGGAACGCGAGGACGAGCCGCAGGACCTTCCGGTCCCGAATGCGTCGCCGCACCCGTTCCATCAGCACATGATGATCGATGGCGTCGAAACACCCCTTGATGTCCCCTTCAATTACGAACCGGGTCCGAGAAGGACCGGCCTTTGTCGGGTCCAGCCTGTGGCGCACTTTTGCGAGTGCGTCGTGGGTGCTCCGACCGGGCCGGAAGCCGTACGAGGTCGAATAGAAATCCGCCTCGAAAATCGGCTCCAGCACCAGTTTGAGCGCCGTTTGGACCAGTCGGTCTTTGAGCGTGGGAATGCCCAATGGACGAAATTTTCCCGGTTTGCCCGGCTTCGGGATGAGCCTTTGCCGGACAGCTTGAGGCCGGTAGATTCCTTGTCGCAGTTCTTGCCGGATGTTTTCCAGAAAGCCCGCGACACCATCGGGACGCTCTTCGACCGCCTTTCGCGTGACGCGATCCGTACCGGGTGTATTGCTGCCCTTGTTACGGGCTAGCCGTTCCCACGCACGAAACAACGTTCGGCGATCGCATACGATGTTGAACAGATCTGCGAACCTCTTGTCGGGGTCCGCAGCACTCCACCGATACAGCTTGCGCTGCATGTTGAGAATGAACTCGGTATTCACCGTGTCGGACAAGTTGTCCATCTCCTGCTTACAAGTTGCATTCACTGCCCGCCTTCGCCATGTGGACGGCTTTCCCGCCCTCGGACTACTATGCAGGCTCCGACTCCGCCGTGCGCGTTCGCCGGTCGCTTCGGCCATCCGTCCCCGAGGGGGCGGAAACGCGGGCGGGCTCCCAAGTCCCACCGCTGCTCCTCGTCCGCTTTAGGAGCCGACTCTACCCCGTGTGGACTCTGGCCTCCGGGCCTTGCAGGCTTTCCCGGCTGCTGACGTCGAGTTGCCCCGACGTCCCTGATGCACACCCATCAATTGCGCATCGGCACTCCACAAGTCTTTCGACTTAACTCACCCACTTCCGAGTTGGTGAGATGCCTTCTAACGGGGCTTCGGCCATCGGTTCGGTTTCCCTCTCCGTAGCGGACTCGCTGGCCGGACCGTTGTTGGGATCGGAAGTCCCCTCACGTCCGGCTTTAGCGGGTTCTGCTGATTTACGGCCTCCCGGAAGCACCCGTTCGGCCTCACCCGCTCACTTCGCGCCCCACGCTGCACCGTGTGGCGGGGAGGGCTTCGCACCCTCCGGAGCTAATCGGTAGTTAGACCTCTAACTCAGTTTCCTCCTTTCCAATCAAAGAGTTAGAGGGATGCGCTTGGCGCACTGACGGGTTGAGGGCCGGAGGAGAGTCTTCCGGCGCCCGTCATGGAGATTGCCCCCATGAATACGCAGGTTCTTGATGCCCACCGCGATACAAGCGGCGGTTACAGAGTGGATGTAAGTCGCGGCGAGCGCGTCGCTCGGGTGTCCTCGGAGTGGTTTTCTCGTCCCGCTGATGAGCGTTATCTCTCGCTCAACGAACTGGCTCGCGCGGTGCGCGAGCGCACGGATCGCAGCAGGACGCGCGTGGTCGAAAGCGCGCTCATCCATGTGGAAGCAAGCCGTACCGACCCCGAGCGCTTGGCGCTGATGCTGCCCGGCTCGGACAAGCCAGTTGCGCCGACCCACTGGAGCTTCGGCCAGCTTGCAAGCCAGGTCGGCGCTCCAGCCGCTTACCTACGACAGCTCCCCGCGGCACTCGCGGGCATCAACCTGCAATATGGTCTGACCGCCAATCGCGTCGAACAGATCAAGACGCTCGAGACCGAGGATAGTCGCGTTGAGCTGCGCGCCGTCACCGGCCCCGACTACGGGCGGATCTATGACCACGAGTTGGTCGAGGCCGTGCAGCGCATCGCCGGCAATGGCACGGGCGATACGCGGTGGAAGGTGCCGGGTGTGCTCGACTGGTCAACCGGGATCTACAATCCCCGTGTCGACATTTCCAAGGACACGACCACCCTCTATGCATCGGACAGGGACGTCTTCCTTTTCCTCGTCGATGACCTCAACCCGATCGAAGCTGGTCGTCTCCGGGACGGCTCGCCTGACCTCTATTTCCGCGGCTTCTACTGCTGGAACTCGGAAGTCGGGGCGAAGACGCTCGGCATGGCGAGCTTCTATCTCCGTGCAGTTTGTCAAAATCGTAATTTGTGGGGCGTGGAGGATTTCGAGGAGGATCACCATCCGCCATTCCAAATACGCAGCCTCCCGCTTTGCTCACGAGGCCGCTCCGGCGCTGCTGAACTTCGCCAACTCCTCACCCATGCCATTCGTCAATGGCATTAAGACCGCCCGCGAGCGGATCGTGGCACGCAGCGACGAGGATCGCACCGAGTTTCTGCGCCGCCGCGGCTTCTCCAGGGCCGAGACAGGCAAGGTGATCGACGCCGTGCTGGCGGAGGAAGGCCGTCCGCCTGAAAGCATCTTCGATTTTGTGCAGGGCATCACCGCCGTCGCGCGCGACAAGCCGCATCAGGATGCCCGCCTGGACATGGAGGCCAGAGCCAAGAAGTTACTCGACCGGGTGGTGTGATTTTCGCGACGCCGGGCATTTTCGGATCTTAAAGCTCGGTGAGTCTGCGCTTTTCCGATGCGCGGATTTTAGTTGTGCTTCCTCTCGAAAAGACCGGAATGCGACGCCGTCGCGGGCGGACAATCCCGCGACGACTTTCGGCGGGGGCCCGTCGGCAAACTCGCAGTTGCGTGCAGCACAGAAAAGATATTGCTGCAGAGTGTCGGGGCCGCCGTTATCGCGCGCTTGGACTCCTGGTGAAGCAGGAGCGCCTTCTGAAGACCGCGCTGGTCCCCTGCATCGTCGGTGATGCGATCACAGAGATCAGCGCGGAAGAGGACTGTAGCTCGCCGACATCGTTCATCGCGTCGCGCCTCATCCGCGCGGGCCAGTTTCGTGCATCCCAGACGTTGCGCGAACAAGGCTGTTCCGAGCGAGACATCGCGGCTAGCTTCTTCGTTTCCGCCGACATGGTCAAATAGCAGCTCCGGCTCGCGGCAGTCTGTCCGGCAGCGCGCTTCGCCGTGTTCGCGCGCGAGCGCGGCGTTTCCAGTGCTCGATGAGCTGCTGGGGCACGATCTCGTGTGCTTCCGCGCGCCGCGGCCCTGCCAGGGCGATCCGTTGTTGCAGCTTACGAACGCGATGCGCGAGGCCCGTATCGCTTGGTGGCCCGGCGTGAGGGCGGCCGCGTGACAAGAGCTGAGAGGGCCGCCGTGACGGGTTTGAGCCGGCCTGGTCCAGAGAGAGCGCCAGCCGGCTCGACCCGCTCCTGCTCTCCGAAAGAAATCCTGCCATGACCGAATCTCTCGCCGGCGGCGCTGTCGCCGCGCCGCTATCGATGCGTGCCGCTGCAAATATCACCTCCGCCGTCGTCAGGGCTGCGCGGCAGCTCTTGACGGACCTCGAACGCGACCGTCGTATCGATGTCGGTGTCCTGCGCAGCGCTATGAAGGCTGCCCTTGGTGCCTCGGACGCGGACGGCGCCTGGAACTGGAAGACCGCCTATGACACTTGCGAGGCGGCGACCGTTCTTTTTGTTCGCAAGTTTGGTCCAGTCATGCGGTCCAAGCCTGGTTCGACGGTCGCGATGCTGCCCCTGCTCGCGAGAATCGCAAATTGTCTGCAGACCCTTACGCGCCGTTCCGAGGACTGTCAGGCGCTTCAGCAATTCTCGACCCCGATCCCGCTCGGGCTTGCGGCATGCACCGCAGCCGGCATTGCGCCGGCCGACCGCATTTTGAAGCCCTCCGCGCGGACCGGTTTGCTCGCCACCTTTGCCGAAGAATTGCAGTCGATCCGCATTCCCGGATCGTGCGCACATCTGATCAAGACCGTGCAATCCGCCCAGGTGGCGTCCGCCGCGTCACCGAAGCCGAACGACCCTCCGCACCGGCCTTCAAGTCTGATGGCCGATGGTGTTCTCTCGGACGCCCGGCTCGGCGCAGGCAAGGGGCCGCAGGTCGCCGGTATCCTGCTCGACAATTGGCTCAAGGGCCGCCGCCGGGCGGTCTGGATCAGCAAGCCTGCCGAGCTGATCGAAGATGCGCAGCGCGACTGGTCCGCGCCCGGCATGGCGCGGCTGCTTGTGAGACCGCTGTCGCGTTTCCGTCCGGACACCCCGATCCGGCTTTCGGAAGGCGTCCGATTTGCCACCTACGCTACGCTGCCCACCGACGAACGCGGCGAAAAGCTTTCGCGTGTAACCCAGATCGTTGAATGGTTGGGCTCCGATATCGACCGAATGATCGTCTTCGAGGAGAGCCACGCCAAGACCGTTTTCGAGCTCGCCGAAGATCTTCAGCTCCGCCGCGTACGACTGATGGGTGTAAACCGCACTGAAGTCTCCGGGTTCAACGGCACGATGGGGGACCATCCCAAGTCTTACGGCCTTTTCCGCGAGATCATCTCCTGGAAGCTGCGCAGGTTCGTCCTGGCAGATGCGATCCGACCTGGGATCCGCGCCCAGATGCGGGAGCGCTATCCGCTTCGGCGGGTCGCTGAACGCGAGGCCGCGTGATGGGACGCCCACCTTCCGAACTGGCACATCGTCTCGCGCGTGAGGCCGAGGCGGTGTGCCGCCATTATCTCTCCAACGGCCGGCGCCAAGGCCGCTACTGGATGGTTGGTGATGCCCGCAACACGCCGGGACGCTCGATGTTCGTGCGACTGATAGCCTCCCCCAAGGGGCCAGCCGGAAAATGGACCGACGCTGCAACGGGTGAGCATGGCGACCTGCTCGATATCATCCGCGAAAGCTGCGGGCTTGTTGATTTCCGTGAGGTTGCCGGGGAGGCGCGGCGTTTTCTCAACTTGCCTCGTTCGGCCCCCGCGCCATCCTCGAAGGTTGCGCACAATAAAGCACTTGCGGGTTCGCCCGAGGCGGCCGTGCGCCTCTTCGCCATGTCGCAGCTGGTCGCCGGAACTCTCGCCGAGACCTATTTGCGGGGCCGGGGCATTGCCCCTTTCTGCATCGATGGTGAGCTGCGCTTCCACCCGCACTGTTACTACCGATCCGATGAGGATACCGAAACAGAGATCTGGCCGGCATTGATCGCGCGCGTTACGGATCTAAATGGTCGGATGACTGGCGTGCATCGCACCTGGCTTGATCCTCACGGCTTTGATCGCGTGCGCCTCGGAAAGGCGCCACTCGACACGCCGCGACGTGCCATGGGCGATCTGCTCGGTAACGCGGTCCGATTCGGTACCGCCGATGAGGTGCTTACGGCGGGAGAGGGGATCGAGACGATGCTCTCGCTCCGCTGCGCGGCTCCGACGATGCCAATGGCTGCTGCGCTTTCCGCAAACCATCTTGCCGCCCTGCAGCTTCCGCTGGCGCTACGTCGCCTCTACATTGCACGCGATGCCGATGCGGCAGGCGATCTCGCGGTAGCGGCCCTGACGGAGCGCGCCATGCATGCCGGTGTTGAGGCGATTGCCTTATCGCCGCGACTTGCAGACTTCAACGAGGACCTGCGAACGTTCGGCCTCGGCGCGCTGCGAGCGTCACTGCGCATCCAACTCGCGCCGCAGGATGTCGTTCGCTTCATGCGCCGGGGAACGGCCAGGTAACAGATGTTTGTTCTGCCGTCCTGACCGATCTGGTAAGGCCCATGCCCGACAGAGCCGCGCCGGCTTCAAAAAGGTGATCTCTGCGCCGCAGCCCAAAGCCCGTTCGCATCGTGGATTAGTCCAAGGCTGATAGAGCGGCACGCGCGGGAGTAAGTCGGTTCTGTCACACAACCAAGATCCAGCACTCATTCTTGAAGTTACCTTGCCTCAGCTGCTCAAATTCTTTCGGAGTTGGCGAGGCGTAAATCGGAACGGGTAGGGAATAGTGGAACTCGCGTCGTTGTTCCGGAATGGGAAGCTTTATTCTCGCTGAGCGGCAGATCGGACAGGGATCCGCCAATTGTCGGAAATCACTTGAACCGCACCTTACGTCAGGTTGTAGGCACGCTTGGAGACTTGCTCATGACCAACGACGCGTAGAGTTGAAATGCTTGATTTGTGCGCAGGAAGAGTCGCGTTCCATCAGTCCTCCATGAACGCGGAGGAGTATTCGAGCATCATCAGCGTGCTCGACGTTATCAACTGTCCGGCCATTTGGATGGATCGCAACGGCTCGGTGCTGGCTGTGAGCGCCAAGGCTTCAAAGCTGTTTGACGGCGAGCTCTTCGTGCGGGGGCGACGTCTTTACGTCACCGATTACCAATCGCGCATGAAATTGGAGGAGTTGCTGAATCGGGTCCGTTTGGCGTCCTGCTCGCAAGAGATTTTCGCTTCGCAGGTCGTAATCCATCGTTCGGATCGTCGACCGATCATTATCGAAGCCGTCTGGCAAGACTGGACCTGCAAAAGCTCGACTTGTGACACCGGCGCTCTTCTTCTCCTGACGGACCTGAATGAGACGCCTGTCATTTCTCAAATGTCTCTTATGGAGATCTTCGGCTTGACTCGCGTTCAAGCGCATCTTGCACGACTCCTCGTCATGGGAAAATCGCTAAAGGAAATCGCGCGCGAAATGAACATTTCCGCGGGAACAGCTCGCAATCACCTCAAAGCCGTTTTTGTGCGGACCGCAACCAAGCGACAGGGCGAGTTGATCTCGCTGTTGTCCCGCCTTCGATAGTGCTGCGAATATTGGTGTGAGCAGCTTGTATCTCGGGCCGCCTCTATGAGAAATAGCCGACCGGATTTCGTTGTTGCAAGCGATCGCAACACGTACAGCCCACACGTAGCTATCCTGCTCGCTGTTAGGAATGGCGCACGTTTCCTGTGTGAACAACTCCAATCATATGCGGAGCAGACCCACCCCAACTGGTCCGTCCATGTCTCGGATGACGGATCCAGCGATAGAACCCGCGATATAATTCAGGACTTCGCGGGCGGCGTGCCGCAGGAGGTGACCCTGCGCTGTGGCCCTCGCACAGGAGCTGCGGCCAACTTCTTAAGTTTGTTGCGCGATGGCAAAATTGAGGCGGATTATTTCGCCTTCAGCGATCAGGATGACATTTGGTATGCCGAAAAGCTCGGCCGGGCGATCAACATGCTGCGCACTGTGCCGCGCGACCAGCCCGCACTCTACTGTTCGCGAACTGAACTGATTGATGAAGCAGGGCGCCATCTTGGATACTCGACCGCATTTAAACGTCCTCCGAGCTTTCGAAACGCGCTTGTCCAAAGTGTCGGCGGAGGAAACACTATGGTGTTCAATCCGCTTGCCGGCGATCTGCTCCGGCATGTGCCCGATGAGATCGTTGTCGCCCATGACTGGATGACCTATCTTACGGTCTCTGCGGCAGGCGGTATGATCTTCTATGATCAGACCCCTTCGGTGAGATATCGTCAGCACCGGGACAACTTGGTTGGGTCAAATCTGGGCTTTCAAGCCGCCGTTCATCGCGCGAAGAAGATCCTTGCTGGTCAGTGGCGAGGCTGGAATTCCCTCAATGTCAGGGCACTGACGCACCACCTATCACACCGCATGACAGAGGAGAACATGGGTGTTCTCGAGAGATTCGTTGAGATGCGCCTAGCGGAAAGCCTCCCGCGACGTTTGTGGAACTTGTGGCGGTCCGGAGTTTACCGGCAGACGCCGCTCGCAAATCTCGCAATGCTGGCGGCTGTGATCGCGAACAAGATTTGATGATCTTCTTCCGACGTGAGCTTAGGTGCTTGGGGCCTAATTTTGTTCGACTACCACCTCGAAGCCTCCCTCATATCTGATCGCCCTGCCTACTCGCCTTCGTTTGCTAATCGCAGCGCTCACACGCTCCATGGTGAAGACCTGCGGTCGTATTCAATATCATCGAAAGGAAGTCACATGACGGTCGAGATCCAGTCTCTTGCCATCGCGGAGGTGAAGCTCATCCGGTCACCGAAATTCGGCGATCATCGGGGCTTTTTTTCCGAGACCTGGAATAAGCGCGCCTTGCGGGAGGGTGGTCTTGATCTTGATTTCGTGCAGGATAACCACTCGTTCTCGGCTGCGACAGGCACCGTGCGAGGGCTACATTTTCAGATCCCACCGCGTGCGCAAGCAAAGCTTGTGCGTGTGGTACGCGGCGCCATCTTTGATGTTGCCGTCGATATACGCGACAACTCACCGACCTATGGTCAGCACGTGAATGCTATGATTTCGGCCGAGACAGGGAGCCAACTTCTGGTACCTGCAGGCTTCGCGCATGGCTTCATGACGCTCGAAGAGAATACGGAGGTCCTTTACAAGGTCACCGATTATTACGCTCCAGACTGCGATAGGGGCATTCTTTGGAGCGATCCCGACCTCGGGATCGAGTGGCCGCTACGCCGTGCGCGTGCAGTTCTTTCGGACAAGGACAGCCGGTATCCGCGCCTTAGGGACTTGACAAATGTAAGCTCCGAAGCGCGGGTTTGACATCAGCCTCCAGCCCTTCGCTTTGGAACAACCAGCCAGGTATCTGCAGCGACAGCACAGTGCCTGGTCTGGTGTTGATTGGCCGTCGATCACCCCCTAGCATGGCGCATGTATGCTCGTGGCGTGAGCGTCATCTCAAATCCTAGCGAAGAGAGCACCTCTCAGCCTGACCGCATGACCTCCGAGCTTACTGTGACCGGTCCCCGAGCATGTAGCCGCTGCGTTCTATCGGTACATCGACGCGACCAATTGAGCCCCCTCGCGGCATCTTCCAGGAACCAGCGTCTTGCGCGGGGCAACCGCCGATACATGTTGGGATATAGTTCTAACCGACCAGGATGCATACAGTTTGCCGGGTTGGCAGCGCCGAGCGGGCGACAGGCTGTCGACCGTCAGGGCAGCGACTTTCGGCGTTACGGCTCAGGCCATTCCTTATAGTCCAGCCAAAGATGATTGCTGAACCTTGCAGCAGAAGGCCTATCCCCGAGAGCGACCGAAAATTGCTCATCTCTTGGATGGAGTGACACGGTTATTTGCCCTGCTCGTTCAGATGTGTGGGACCCACGCAATAGATGGCCCCCCGTTTCATGAGATCCTCAACCGTTGCGATCTGCTCAGAGACTGTCTTCGCTGCTTCGTGGATCACCGCGCCTGCCTTCACGACGCACGAGCCCGGATCAGTCCTGTCAGACAGTGTCTGATACCGACACCTACGTAGCCGATTATCGGATCGCGCAGCAAAGTGCCCATCGAACGAAACATCAAAGCATGTCGCTTCCTCAAGTGCGGCAGGATCGCTCCGATGTCGGTAAGGACACGGTTGATTGCCTCGCGGTCACCGCGGCGAACAGCCGTTACGTATTCGCCGTGCAGGTTTGCGTAGAACCGCGGCGCGATCAGGTCACGGACGAAATACCGATTCTGACGAGGATTGTCGGGAAAGGTCGTCGCAAGCTTGTATGCGTAGATCATACGGGACTTCGCCATGCGCGGGCTATACGATGTCGAGCCTGGATAGATGCGCCATTTCGAAAGAGGTTCGTCAAGATAGACGTGATCGTATCCGGCGCGAAACAGCCGTATAAACAGGTCATCGTCCTCATAACCGGATAGCCTTTCGTCGAAACCACCGACGGCCTGAAATGCTCGGCGCGAGATGAGTGAGGCTGATGGCAGGATGAACATGTCCCTGGCCAGACAGTCGATAATGCTTTGTTTCGGGTGTTGAGCGGGCACCCCATCCAAATAGCGCTTTGTGACCATTCCGCCGCTTTCATCGATTTCATCAAGGTTGCTGTAGACCCAGCCAAGCGGAATTCCGCGCTTCTTTTGGAATGGCTTGGACAGCCTCTCGAGGTGATGAGGATGCCAGATATCATCCTGATCAAGCAGGGCGATCAGACGACTTTTGGAGTGGGAGACGCCGAAATTTCGAGCAGACGATTGACCGCCGTTCGGCTTGCGAAGCAGCCTGATCTCCGGATGTACCATCGCCAGGCTCGCGACGATGGCCGCTCCATTATCGGTAGAGCCGTCGTCCACAACCAGAACCTCGCTCGGGGGAAGGGTCTGAGCCAGCACGCTCGCGACAGATTCTTTGATGAACGTGGCGCCATTGTACATCGGAATAATAGCCACGATCGAGAGATCATCGGACGCGCCCATGGGAACTCCTAGTTGTCAACCTGCAGTGAAGGGGATCTAATCTAACGTTGAATCTATCGCAATCCGGGTGCCGAACAAGTTGGCGACAGCGCTGCGCGGAAGTCGTATCACCGATACAGATCAGCGCTCCCTAAACGACCAAGACACGTGGTCGTCCGACATAAGCAAGCAGGCCACCCCGAGCGCGCCATGTGGGCACCGGTCCATCCTGCGCCGCGCATTGTCGATCTCTCCTACGGCGATGTGCTGATCGCTGACGTGCATCAAAACGATCGGGTGTCGGATGTCGTCGCGCTCGCGCAGCCGTGCAGCTGGCGCCCCATCCCCAACGCATCTGCGTCGACAATCCGGCCCGCGTGCGGCGAGTGAAGAGCGCGTCCCGAACAGACGCTAGCAAGTATCAAGTACCACCGGCGCAGATCTCCGCGTATGCTTGTAGGACAGCCTCAATTTCACCAAACATCTGGATTTGACCGCGCTCCATCCAAATGGCTTTCGTGCACCACTGCCGACAAATTTCGAAGCTGTGAGAAGCAAGCACCAGGATGCTGGCTCGTTCGACGAAGGAAGCTACACGGTGCTGCGCTTTGGCAAGAAAAGCTGCATCGCCAGCCATGATCCACTCATCCATCAATAGGATTTCCGGCGAGAAACAGGTTGCCACGGCGAACGTCAATCGCGTCATCATACCCGATGAATAGGTGCGTACCGGGATGCTCAGATAGTCACCGAGCCCGGTAAAATCGCCAATGTCCGCCATGTGCGATTCTATCTGGCTCGAGCTTAGCCCAAGCAGCATGCCCCGCAGCCGGATATTGTCGTATCCGCTCAAGTCAGCATCGATTCCCAAGGCGATATCAAACAGAGGTGAAATTCGGCCACGGGACGTCACGTTCCCGCTTGTCGGTTGGTAGACTCCGGCCATTGCTCGAAGCAAGGTTGTCTTACCGGCCCCGTTACTTCCGATGAGAGCTATGCGGTCACCGGCGGTCAACTGGAAAGAGACGTTTCTGAGCGCCTCAACGACGATCCGATGGCTGGCATCTGTTGCAAGCTGGCCGCCTGTGCCACGAAACAACAGATGCTTCTTGAGTGAGCGCGAACCTGTTTGGTAGATCGGAAAGGAAACGCTTACATCGTCAAACGCAAGCAGAGGCGTCCGGTCAAAGGCTGATGTAACCATCCTTAAATCCAATACGCGATTCGGCCGCGGAAGCGCGAAAGCAGATAGACTGATACGCTGATGTTGAGGACCGTGATCAATACGACTGCACAGTAGTTCTCTGTTGATGGCATCTCTCCCAGGAGCGGCGCCCGCGCCACCTGCAGCAGATGAAAGAACGGATTGAACCGGGTGATAAAGGCGTGTCCTCTCAGTGAGTCCGGCCGCCAAAAGATCGGTGTGAGAAAGAACAGAATTTGGACGAGCGAATTGACGACTTGCGGAATGTCGCGAAATCTCGCGGAGACCATTCCAATTGTCAGGCTTGCAAAGATCCCATTCACGACAATGGCCAAGAGGCCAACGATCGCTAAAAGGGCAACCGATCCGGGCCAAATTCTGAAATAGATAACAACGCCGAAATATACGATGAAATTGTGTGCAAAAATGATCAGCTTGGTCCAGTTGAAACGAAAAACATAGACCGAGAAAGGCAGGCTAATTTGCTTGATGTAGCACTCAGAGCCGGTGAACAGCGTCCCGCTCTCGGTCAAATAGCTCGCCATCAACGTCCAGACCAACATGCCGGAACAGAAGAACGGAATAAATCGGTCGACCTCCTGCTGAAAGAGCTCCGCATATACCACGCCTAAAGCGATGACCATGACGCCCATGCTGGCGGTCAACCAAAACGGGCCCAGAACGGAGCGCCGATACCGCTGGACGATCTCGTTCCAGCCCAAGGACCCCCAGAGCCTCCAATGGGTCAGACCACCCAGGAAATCCAAGCGGGCACTCTTGAAGCCTCGAGCGGTAGTCGTTGCCGGGAGGCGGACGTCGAGCTGACTTCGATCGACAGACAATGGATGCATCGGCTTGCTCGGTTACTTCGCGGCGTGCTGAGTTTGTCTCAAGATTGCAAAGACTTGAGGTCTGAAGTCGGTTGCATCAATCATGCAGTCGGCCCGCGGCGGTGGATCTGGATGCGATGCGCGCCTGAACTTGGGTCTCTTTGCTGAAGGGCTTCCCAATCACCGAATGATCACGCGCCGCTAGTTGATCTTGCCACGGCTTGCGGCGTCGCGGTGGAAACGCGAGTTCAAAGGAGGTTGTCGCGTCGTTGACGAGATTGTCGTTGTGAAAGGGATCACGCGACAGCTCCAGGCTCCATGTTTTGAGCATGTGGGCGGCTTCGGCTCGCACATCTTTCGAATTATCTACGAGTGCGTCGGAGTTTTCGCCCCTCGATTGATGATGATAGAGCTCCGCATGCGGGGTCCAGATGTTCCGGTACCCGCAGCGTCTGACCTTCAGACAGAGGTCAACGTCATTGAACGTAACGGGCAGGTTGATGTCATCCAGTCCGCCGACCTGTTCGTACACCGATCTTCGTACAAGAAGACAGGCTCCAGCTACGGCGGAGACTTCGGAAACCAGCGCGTTCCGACCGAAATACCCGGCCGCATTTCGGCGCAATCGATAATTGAACGGATTGGCAATACCGGGCAAGGCGAGCGCCAACCCGCCATGTCGAACGCGACCATCCGAATGGACCAGCTTGGCCCCAACTGCACCCACATCGTCTCGAACGGCCCATGAGACCATTTCGGAAAGCCAACCCGGATTGATGACCTCGATTTCATCACTCAACAAACCGAGTATTGCTCCGTTTGCCTGACGGGCTGCCATATTGACCATTGCAGAATAGTTGAACGCCCCCCGGTAGGTGAGGGTATGAACGCGGGGATCGCCGCTGAGCTTTTGAAGCAGCGATTGGCGTTCCGCGGATCGGCTTTCGTGTTCGACCACAAGAAGCTCGACGTTGGGATAGTCGGTCTGCTCAAGGACATCGCTTGCGCAAGCGCCAGGCAAGCCTGTTCCGACGCGTGTTGGGACGATGAGCGTGACGGTCGGAGCAGTTGTTGGAGGCGTTCGGCGAACACGCACCCAACGCGGCAAAACGGGGTGTGATTCCGCGACGGCGTTCTCACGACCTCTCTGCAGGTGCTCGTCGATGGCCCGTCGAGCCGCTTGAGCACACCGCGCGGGTGTTGCTTCGGAGAATGACCTCGCTCCAAAATCGCGACGCCAGTGATAAAGGACAGTTGGAATGTGGTGAATTCGATCGGGTGAGCTGGATTCAACACATCGCAGTGCGAGATCGTAGTCCTGACTACCTTCAAAGCCCAATCGAAATCCGCCAACGCTCTCCAGGAGAGAGCGCCGATAGACTCCCAAATGACTAATGAGGTTGTGGCCCAAGAACAGCTCTTTGTTCCAGTCCGTCTTGAAATAGGGGGTCTGACGGCGACCTCGCCGATCGATCTGATCTTCATCACTGTATATAATGTCGAGATCGGAGCGGTCATTGAGCGCCACGACGACTTCGTAAAGGGCGTGGGAAGCCAGGACGTCGTCGTGATCCATCAAGGCGACAAACTCGCCTTGAACGAGCGATAGCGCAGAATTGGAGGCGGCCGAAATGTTGCCGTTAACGGCTCGCCTGACCAGCTTGATTCGAGGATCTCTCGTCGACTCTTCCAGCAAGGCTTGTACATGCCAATCCGGCGATGCATCGTCGGCAATGCACAGCTCCCAGTTAGGGTACAATTGCTCGCGAACGCTTTCAATTGCCGCACGGAGAGCCCAGGTCGGCGGGTTATAAACCGGCATGACGACGGACAATAGCGGCTTGTGTCGTAAGAGCTCTACATGGCGACGGATTGCGTCAACATCTGACGGGGTTAGCGTGTCATATTGTTGAACCCACTTCTGGTATTGTCGCGTTTGCAGTTGGTTCGTAGCCTTGAATAGACGTTTGAGCGGCGAGCGCATCCAGTTCGGCAAGCGATGCGCGTGCGACCTCAAATAGTCGAGGTGCTCATTTGAAGCGAGTTTGTGGAACACTTTCTTGCACTCTCTCGATGCTGACCCAATGTTCCAATGTCAGCTGTGGCTATCGGCAACGCCAACGATGTATCGCGCGTAGTCGCCTTTTCCCAACGTTCCGGCAAGCCGGATCAGTTGGTCGCGATCAATGAATCCCTGTCCGAAGGCGATCTCCTCTGGGCACCCAATTCTGAATCCCTGACGTCGCTCGAGCACGGAAACAAACTCCGCCGCGGTGAGCAGGCTGTCGGGCGTTCCGGCGTCAAGCCAGGTGAAGCCGCGGCTCATGCGCTCGACAGTAAGCTGCTCCCGATCGAGGTAAGCCCTATTCAGATCGGTGATCTCCAGCTCGCCCCGAGCCGACGGCCGTATTCCGGCTGCCAGATGGACAACCTGCGGGTCGTAAAAATAAAGTCCTGTCACGGCAAAGTTGGACTTTGGTTGTCTTGGCTTCTCCTCAAGGGAATTGGCCTTGCCGCTCTCATCAAAAGTGATGACGCCGTAACGCTCCGGATCCGAGACCTGATAGGCGAACACGGTGGCGCCGATTGTGCGTGCACGTGCGTTCGCAAGCAGCGCAGGAAGACCGTGCCCAAAGAAGATATTGTCGCCCAAGATAAGCGCTGAATTGTGCCCTTCCACAAACGTCGCACCAATAATAAAGGCTTGCGCCAACCCCTCAGGCTTTGGCTGTGCCTTGTATGACAGTGACATCCCCCATTGAGTGCCGTCTCCAAGAAGGGACTGGAACAACGGAAGATCGTGGGGCGTCGCTATAATCAAAATGTCTCGAATACCTGCGAGCATCAGGGTTGTAAGGGGGTAGTAGATCATTGGCTTGTCGTAGACCGGCAGAAGCTGCTTCGATGTCACTGCCGTCATTGGATGAAGGCGAGTACCGTTCCCTCCGGCAAGGATGATTCCCTTCATAGTCCTTTCTCCTCGTGCGAAATGCGATCCAAGCAGGCCGAGATGGATGATGGTGTCGGTGGCAAGCTGATCTCGAAAAGTGAGCGCAATCGTTCAGTGGACAGCTGCGAATTGGCTGGCCGTAAGGCCGCAGTCGGATAGTCAGCGGACGAAATGGGTTCGACTGCGGCCGAGGGACCCGCTCGTTTCGCGCTTTCGTTAAAAATCAGACCGGCAAATTGATGCCACGTCATAGCTTCCAACCCGGCGAGGTGGGTAATCCCGCTATAGTGCTGCTGCCAATGTCTCAATCTTCTGGCGATTGAGACGATCGAAGCGGCGATGTCGGGCGCATAGGTCGGGCAGCCGCGTTGATCGTCCACCACGCGAACGCACTCTCGTTCCGCGCCTAACTTCAGCATCGTGCGAAGGAAATTGTGCCCGAACGGCGCATAAATCCAAGACGTCCGCAAGATCACGTGGCGAGGATTGGCGGCGGCGACAGCAAGTTCGCCCTCCAGTTTGGAGCGTCCATAAACGCCTTGCGGATTGGGTTGGTCCGTCTCGACGTAAGGGCCCAGCTTTTTGCCGTCGAAAACGTAATCAGTGGAGAGATGAATGATAGTCGCACCAATCGCGTTTGCCGCTTTCGCGACTTCGCCGGCCGCGTCGCGGTTTATGGCATAGGCTTGATCGGGTTCCGTCTCCGCTCGATCAACAGCTGTGTAGGCAGCTGGATTGATCACGATATCCGGCCTGAACGACGTAATTGCACTGGCCACGGATTGGGGCCGCGCGAGATCGAGCTCGGGCCGGCTCGCAAAACCAATGACCAAGTCGCTCACGAACGCAGCCAACTCTCTGAGGGACCTCGATACTTGTCCCTTCGTCCCGATCACGTAGAGGCGCACGATGTTCTCATCCTCTTACAAGACCGAGGCGTTCGCCGGCATATATCTTCTCTCTTAGAGGCTGCCACCAATGTTGGTTTGACAGGTACCAACGGACCGTCTTCGCAAGTCCGCTCTCAAACGTTTCTTGGGCTCGCCAACCCAACTCATTTTCGAGTTTCGAGGCGTCGATAGCATAGCGGCGGTCGTGACCCGGCCGGTCCGGCACGAATTGGATGAGCTCGTGATGCGACCGATCAGTTGGACGCAGGAGGTCCATCCACGAGCAAACCTGGCGCACCACATCGATGTTCTGGCGTTCATTTCTTCCGCCGATATTGTACGTCTCGCCCGGTCGTCCGCCCTTCAAAATGAGGCCAAGCGCGCGCGCATGGTCTTCAACGTGGAGCCAATCGCGAACATTCGAGCCAGTCCCGTATACGGGAAGCGGCTGGCGATCCAGGGCATTGAGGATCACCAACGGGATGAGCTTTTCCGGGAAGTGATAAGGGCCGTAGTTGTTCGAGCAATTGGAAACGATCACCGGCAAGCCATACGTTCGATACCAGGCCTTCGCGAGATGATCTGATGCGGCCTTGGTCGCAGAGTAAGGAGAGCTTGGATCGTATGGCGTAGCTTCAGTGAATAGTCCGCGCTCTCCGAGCGAACCATAGACTTCATCAGTCGAGACGTGGACAAAGCGAAAGTCTGGCACGTCTTGAGATGAGACGTGTCGCCGGGCAGCTTCGAGCAAGGCGAAGGTCCCCATCACATTGGTTTGCACGAAGACATCAGACCCTGAAATCGATCGATCAACGTGGCTCTCAGCGGCCAAGTGAACCACGCCGTCGGGGCGATATTTCGCAAACAGAGCGTCGACGGCATCCTCGTCACAGATGTCCCGCTGCTCAAAATGATAGCGCGGATTGTTGGCAATGGGTGCCAATGACGCCAAGTTCCCCGCATAGGTGAGCTTGTCCACCACGACCACTTCGTAGCCGAGCTCTAGAACGAAATGACGGCAAACCGCCGACCCGATAAAGCCGGCGCCACCCGATACGAGAATGCGCATTCAATTGCTCAAGCTTCGGCAGCTGAAAGGCGGGATTACGCCAGCCCGTCTTGGCTGCCCTTGTCCTTTGACACCGGGAACCGCTCCACGGCATCCTGCAATCGACCTCGAAAGCGGGATCATCTTGCGCGATGGCGCGATCGCACCGAAGTGATGAGTTCGTCGGTTAGCTTGCATATCCCGGCCGTCGGTATCGATTTCCGTACCCATGCGGGAAGCTTTGAGGGAGCGCCAGTCCCATTTGAGATAGGCGGGTTTGTTATTGTCACGACACAGCGTTCGCCCAGGATCGGCTACTCGGCCTATCGGAAACAGTTCGCCAGCCGAGGTGAAGCGTGAAGTCTGCGCGGCCCAAGGTCTACGCTAGGTAGGCGTGTCTCAAACGCGCCACGATCATGAACGACGTAAGGCGAGCCGAGTAGGCCTTTCGTGCTCTTGGCTATTATCTCGGTTGCTCCTCTGCCGTGTATCATGTGGAACAACGGTTCTTGCCGGTACGCTAGCAATGGTGGGCGAACCAAGATCGCTGCAGCGCGCGTTCGCCTGAAATGGACTCGAAATAAGACCACTCGATGCAAAAGGCGCCTGCTCATTGAAGGTCCCTGATTGTTGCGCGAGTGCGGCCGAGGACATGACGTGTCCTGGGCCCCACACGGTGACTGATGTTCAACGGATTATATTTGTGAACTGGTTGAGCTTACGCCCCTCGCGAGAGGAACCGCGGCAGGTGGATCGCATCCCAAATGGGACGCGCGGGGCGTTTATTCCACTGCTATGTGCCTCGTCACGATTCCTAATCCTGCGTGTGGCCTCGCTGCGCCGATCGAGGGGCATCCCGTTGAGCGATTGGCAGGAGCGGGCAGCTGGAAGCGTCGACGTCCATGACCCGAGAATGACACCACCTGCGCGCACTTGGAAAAGGGCCTCACGTTTGGTTGACATCGCGGGCTCGACAACAGGGCTGGCAAAGACAACGAAGGCCGTCAGCCCGTGGATTTGCCTTCACGAAATCTTACTGGATCATCTTCCGCGCATCATCGACACAGAAAGAGCCGTTCCTTTCTGAGTTTCCTGCTTTTCTGAGTTTCCTGCTTGGGAAATTGTGCAACAGCTAGCCGGAATTTGGCGGTGACAGAAATTGTAACCGCCGGTTTCGCGCCTCCTTCCATGGACAAACGGTCGAGCCCATCGCGACATGGCGATCGATCCGCTTCATAAGTCTCAGCGCGACCGCAGTCGGCCGCAATGGGACACGGGTACTCAATATGCAGATAATGTCAGCTGTTCTACTTTGTTCTCGGCGATTTGTGACCGAGGCATCGCTCGCCTGCACAACGTGGAGCGGCCCAGAGGTCGGCCGTGCTGACAGTCTGAGGCTGCGGAATGTGGACATCGTCGTGCTTGCGCTTGTGGCCGGACTGCCCTGGTCGACGAGCCTAACCAGCATACTTGGAATCGTACTCTTCTTTGGCATTTTGACAACGGTCCGCACTGAGCGGATGCTCGCAACTATCAGTCATCCCGCCGGCGCGCTGCCGCTCGCGCTCGTACTGCTAGCGGCGATAGGGGTAACCTGGGCAAGCGGAGTCCCTTGGCCGGAGCGGCTCAGTGCTTTGGGAAAAATGACCAAGCTACTGTTGCTCCCGCTCCTGTTGTTCCATTTCCAATCCAGTCCGCGCGCCAAATGGATGTTCGCAACCTTCGTAGGCTCGAACATGGTTCTGCTGGTCTACTCCTTCGTTGCATCGGCAGTGCCGGAATTGGCGATTGTTCAAAGAGTAGGTGGCCTCGGCGTTCCCGTGAGAAATTACATTGACCAAAGCCAAGGGTTTTCGCTTGTTGCCGTGGCGTTGGCAGGCCTGGCATTCGAGGCTGCGTCTCAGCAGAAGCATTGTTGGGTTGCGGCGCTGGGTGCGGTCAGTCTCCTATTCTTTGCTAACCTTGCCTTCATCAACGTTGCCCGGACGGCGTTCGTCTATTTGCCGATAATGCTGGTCCTCCTGACAATACGTTACTCAAGCCGAAGAACTGCGTCGGTGGGGTTCATCGGAGTCTGCATCTTATGCGGGGCATTGTGGCAGACATCTCCCAATCTCCAGCGAAAAGTCTCAGCCATTTTCATAGAAGTGGCTGCATTCCAGCCTGATGCCGAGATCGGAGAGAAAGAGCCTTCGGCAGCTGAAAGGCTCGAATTTTGGCGCAAGTCGTTTCAGTTCATTGAAAGAGCACCGGTCCTGGGTCATGGGACTGGTTCGATCCGACGCCTTTTCGAGCAAGAATCGATTGGGCGAACTGGAATATCGGCCCTGGTTGTGAGCAATCCTCACAATCAGACGCTCGCTGCCGCGGTGCAATGGGGCAACGTTGGAATCCTCCTCGTCTGGGCCATGTGGATAGCGCACCTACGGCTTTTCTGCAGCAGGGCCCTGGTCGCCTGGATCGGAATGCTTGCGACAGTGCAGAATATCGCAAGCTCGATTTTCAATTCGCACCTGATGGACGCGTACGAAGGCTGGCTTTACGTATTGGTGGTCGGGATTGCAGGCGGAGAATTGTTACGGATTGAGAGTCGTAACCCGGCCCCTTTGGATTCCGCCATCCGGCCTGGTTCGCGCAATGTCGAGTAGGCAAAATCTATCCGCATCCGCATCACGTCCAAGTATCTTTACGATTTCTGGGACGCTCCGGCGTGCTACCTGTTCATTTCAAGAATGCTTTGGCGGAACGCTCTTCAAGATGGCGATCGGTCAAGTGTGCTCAGCCCTGCAGCTCCAGTTTACTCTGCAGGATGTCGCGCGCTCCGTACGCCCAGCTGCAATCAGCTGAATGTGATCCTCCGGTTGGCCATGCTACGCCCGTCAGCTTCTCAAGGGCTGACCGCTTCCAACGCCGTCTTGAAGGTCGACGGAATTGGAATCGCCAAAAGGCCAAAAGTCGAGTTGAGATATCGGCCTAGCCGTCGCTCTTGAAGGTCTGCTGCCCTGCATGCGACGGACCAGCCCATGCCGGCTCTCAACCACTCCTCTCCTCTTCGGCCAGGTTTGCTTCAGACAGCTACCGCTCTTGCCGCTACGCTCTTGGCCCCGGTTACCACTCATTGATCCAGATTCGCATTTCGCCTTCGCCACGGTTGGCCCAGCTGAACCACGGAATGAATGTCAACCGCTGCGGTTGCCGCTGTCCAGGCACCTCGTCGTAGTGATAAAGCGGTGCTTCCTCAGAGAGCATATGCTGCAAACGGAACCCCTCGGCCTGCAGCAAAATCTTGCGGGCAAAGAGGCCCTTGCCTTCAACAAGCGAAAACCGGCTGTCTGCATCCAGCCAAATATTGTGTAGCTCCGGCCCATTGTCGGCTTCTTCCAGACAGTAAACCAGAGGACCACGCTGCATAGCCACTTTGCCGGCCAAATGGCGAAGTTGCGGATGACCGTACACGCGGCGTGCCTTCATGGGCAGCAGCAATTCGACGCGATCGCCTGGCCGCCACGTGCGCTGAATGTGCAAATACCCTTTGCGCGACTCGCAATTGACCGGTTCGCCGTTCAGCCTGGCCTCTGGCGCGCCGCACCAGTCCGGCAGGCGCAGGGCGAGGGTATGGGTGATGGGCTGCTCGGATTCCACGGCGATCTCCACCTGGTCTTCCCAGGGATAGTTCCCGCTCATGCGCAGGCGCAGCGTATGCTCTCCGACCGGTAGCGCCACGCTATTGCCAATGTAAAGATTGACATAGAGCGCGTCGGAGCGTGGCGTATAGATGTAGTGACCAATTGATGTGAAAAGGCGCGCGATGTTCGGCGGACAGCAGGCGCACCCGAACCAGGGCTGGCGTACCGGTGTGACATGACTGTAGATGTGATTCGACCGCAGCGATTTGGGGTGAACTTCAAGCGGATTGACATAGAAGAAATGGCGTCCATCCAACGCGATGCTGCCCAGAACGGTGTTATAGAGGGCACGCTCCATCACATCGGCATAGCGACCGTCCGCCTCCATCTCCAGCATCCGGCGGGCGAACATCATCAGACCAATCGAGGCGCAGCTTTCCGAGTACATGGTATCGTTCGGCAGATCGTAGTCGCTGCTGAATGCTTCGCCTGTGCTTTGCGAGCCGATACCGCCGGTAATATAGATCTGCCGCTGCACCATGTTTTGCCATAGCCGACGGCAAGCTTGGCGTAGCTGCTCGTTCTGGAGCAAACGTGCCAGATGGGCAACCCCAGTCATGAGGTACACAAACCGAACCGCGTGACCTGTTGCAGTCCGCTGCTCCGAGACCGGCAGGTGCGCCTGGCTATAGGCTTTATCTTTGACCACCCAAGGCGTTGCATGTGATTTCCGGTGACCGGAACGCTTCTCATATTCTATGTCATAGAAGTGCGGCTCGGTGCCGCGTTGCGCGACGAAATAATTCGCGAGTGTGAGATATCGGCGCTCCTGCGTCACTTCGTAGAGGCGCGTCAATGCAAGTTCGATTTCCGGATGGGCATCATAGCCCTGTAACTGATAGCGCTCCGGGCCAAAAACCACAGCGATGTGGTCAGCTAGCCTGCAAGCGACGTCCAGCAGGCGCCGTTTGCCAGTCGCACGAAAGAAAGCGACACCCGCTTCGATCAAGTGGCCGGCGCAGTAAAGCTCGTGGCATTCACTGAGATTGCTCCAGCGCTCCCCAGGCGCCTTTACCGTGAAATAAGTATTGAGATAACCATCGCCGCACTGGGCCGCCGCAATCAGGTCAATCAGGTCATCGGCGGTTTTCTCCAGTTCTGGATTGGGAGTTTGGCACAGGGACCAGGCGGCCGCTTCCAGCCATTTCGCCACGTCACTGTCCCGAAAAACCGTGCCGTAGAACTCGCCCTTTGCTCGGTTGGCGGCGATCCGGAAGTTTTCAATCGCATGGCTCGGTGGGACTTCGGCAATACGATCGTTCAGCGCCTCCCACAGATGAGGAATCGTCACCTCCCTCACCAATTGCTGGTATTTTCCAATGAGCGGATCCGTGATCCGTAAGTCATGGAGATTTACTTCCGTAACCATCGGACCATCCATCTCGCTCTCCTTCGTGTCGGGTGCACGGGCGCATAGTTCACGAAAGCCCACGCCATATCTCATCGCCATGATTGCCGGGTGCGAATGGCGGACCCAGCACGTTCTGCACGCTGTGGTCAGCTCATGCGCCTTCCGCGTCGTCCAAATTCCGGCGTGACGAGAAATTGAAGCATCCCGTCGGGCATGTCATCTGAGTGAACGTACCCTCTTCAAATAGAATGGGACGTTCTATGACGCTCGACGCGAACGACATTGTCGATCTTCCTACATCACGCTGACCAGCACGCTATCAAGACAGCAATTTCTGTGCCGGGAACGGGCGCAGATCGTTCGTCCGAAACTAACATGCCCTCGACCTGGTGCGGGTTCAACGCGGATTCTGCGCCCCACGCTCGGCCCAGAGGCTGCGGTAACAGACCGTGGCGCCTTGCGATCTCCTTCGCGTGACAGCGCCAAAGCCGCCTCCACCATGCCGATTTTTTCGCGAGCAAGCGTCGCGCCGCCCTCAGCCGTTGGGCGCCTACCAGCCGGTGACGACGCGATCAAAGAGTTGTCTTTTGCGTTCAGGGAGCCAGGACGCCGCCCTGTGGTGTGCCAGTGTACGTGCGTCCACTGACCCAATCTTCCTTGTAGCCCACTTCGGCTCATACTCCGGGCGCATTGCAGCCGCTTCGCGGAGTCGACGACGGGGTGCGCATGAGAGGTGTGGCGACCGCGTCGCTCACCGGCCGAAAGGCTCGTCAGCCTCTCGACAGCTAGCCCATGTAGGCACCGTGATTCGGTATGACTTCGGACAGGAATGTTAGTGTGCCCCCAGTTAATTTCGTCCATCCGGATTCTTGGCAAGGGTGCGATGCCATGTTTCAAGAGCAAGAGGTGGAACGGGACCAGCCCGAAAGCTTCGAGCAGCACTTGCACGGGATGCGCCGAGCCGACGCTCTCGTTTCTGGAGGGGCCCCTCCTCAAGACCGATATTGGCCGCATCTATGTGACAAAGATCGTCGCTTCATCGAGGGCGCGACACAGGAGTTTGCGCGCCGGGGGCTGCGACTGGGGACCGTTACTAATTATGCTCGAGCACTTCGTAGATTGGGGAATCATCTCGGGGAACAGGGCCAAGCGCTTCTTGGAGTCGATCACGATTTTTTGGTCGCTCACGCCGAAAGGGCTTTCCCGCGTGACCCGCAAATGGTTCACGCGCTAAACGCCCTTCGAGCGTATCACGATCCCGGTGCTCGAAATAAGAAACGTCCACGTAACGAAATCTCCGTGGAAGATGCGAGGCTCATCGACGAGGCGGTCCAGGCTGAGGCTGATTGCCGGAATCTGAAACCAAGAACAAGCGAGGGTTACGCTATGGCTCTTTCGCGCTTGGGAATGCATCTCAAGGAGCGGGGGCATACGATCGCTGGAGCCGATGTCGACTTCCTGGTCGCCCACGTTAAAAAGTATTTCCCGCGTGACGCGGAAATGAGTACCGCGTTGCACGCGCTTCGGAAGTATCGCGACCCCGGTGCTCCAGTTAACCAGCGCCCAGTTATTGAAGTCTCTGAGGAAGACGCGCGTCTCATCGACAGCGCGATCCTGGCCGCTACTCTGCGCCGGGGATGGAAACCGAGCACCGTCGAAGTGTATGTTAGGAGCTTGCGCAAGCTCGCGGACTCTCTCGGGCCTCAGCAAACGATAACTGCAATCGATCACAACTCTCTAGTTGCTCACGTCAATAAGTCATTCCCGAATAGCTGGACGATGAAGACGGGGTTGGTAGCCCTTCGTGAGTATCGTGAGCCCCAAATTTTACCTGATCTCGGGCCCCGAGGTCGTCGCCCCTCCGGGGAAGGCGGGCATGTTACCGATGATGTGGCCCGTTCCAGCGGGCGCCCAACAGAGAACAGGGACTCGATCGATTCTCGGCTTCTAACCGCTCCACGGTCATCAGCCGACGATATCCTGGAGTTCCGGGGACAATGGGAGGACCCTCACGCGGCGCTCGGGGCATCCCCGGCGGAACAAGGGCAGGTCCCCGCGGGAGCGCAATTTGCCGATTACGATCAGGAGCAGCTTTGGCGGGATGTGGAGCAAGCCGGATCGCGGGCCACGGCCGGGTGGGACGGTTCTTGGTCGGGACCGTCGTTGCAATCGGATCAAACTGCCGGGTCGCAAACGGCCAGTTGCGACCAGGAACAGCTTTGGTGCGAGGTGGACCAAGCCGGAGTGCGGTCACCTGCCGGGTTGGGCGCCCCTCCCTGGTCGGGGCTATCGTCGCAGTCGGATCAACCTGCCGGGTCGCAAACGGTCAGTTATGACCAGGACCAGCTTTGGTGCGAGGTAGACCAAGCCGGAGGGCGGCCACCTGCCGGGTTGGGCGCCCCTCCCTGGTCGGGGCTATCGTCGCAATCGGATCAATCTGCGCGCTCCGAGGCAAGTTGGTCGCCACAGATACCGCCCAGCTTTGATTGGAGTCTATTTCCCGACGGGACGCCCGCTTGGTCGCCGTCCATCTGGCAGGAACTGCGAGATGATGCTCATTCTGTGTCGGCGTTTCCGAGCACAACCTCCGATGCGTTGGAAGCGCCGTCCCCCGATCGCAGCGGGCGGGTGCTCGGCGCTAGGGAATGGCTGGGCGACCAGCATATCCTACGGGATTACGAACTGCTGATGCAGGACTTGCAGCAGAACGATCCGGACCTTGCCGCCCGGACGCGGCTCGTCGATCCCCTCATCGCCCACTATCAACTGCGCCTGGGGTCTGCGAACGTGATGCTCGCCGCCTTCCAGCGCATTGTAAATGTCGGTGGTAACGATACAGCCGACTTCCTGTTCATGCCCGTGAGCGACGCCAGTGCTTCGGATCCGGTTCGCCGCGGCACCCACTGGTCGCTGCTGCTCGTTGACCGTCGCGAGCGGGCAAGTCCAGTTGCCCATCACTACGACTCTCACCGGGGACAAAACGATGAGCTTGCAGCAAGACTCGCACTACGGCTGCGTGCGCGTCTTGAGCCCGTCCGCATGACCCAGCAGCGGAACGACTATGATTGCGGCGTCTTCGTGGTGGATGGCACGCGGACGCTGGTTAGCCGATTATCGGAAAGATGGCGACCGGCCGAGCTGCACCTTGACAACCTCATCGTCGATCGGCTGGCACTGCGAAACCGACTGGCGGTTGACGTCAGCATCTAGTGATAGAGCTGGGCTTGGAGCGGCTCTCGCCGAGACCCGGGCTTACGGCACCGGTCCCTTGGCGCTGAAGCCATGGTTGGGCCGCAGCCATCCACCGAAACTGATGCGTCACAACCGTCAGACTAGCCGGTCACGGTCAAAGCGCTCGCGATTGGGCATGCCGGCCAAAGCTTGGCGCACCATCACGTGGCGCAAGGAGCGAACGAAAAACTGAGCTCGCGCTTTGATCGCGTGCGGGTCCGTGCGGGCGTACCGTGATTATTGGCAAACCTCCCGATGATTGCTGCATCGAATGGTACGCATCCGACGACGGCCCCTGGGTAGGCTATTTTGGAAGGTTGATCGCGCTTAAGCGGCGCGACCAGTCATGGAAACCGAGCTGCGAAACCCTGCTTTGCAAACCGAACTGAAGCGCTCATTCAGGATGTTCTAGTCGATCAGCGATGCCAACCGCACCAGCGGATGACCCATGTCGATGATCTGATCGAGCGCCGGAAGCAGCAGATCTTTCTGGCGATCATCCCGCGGCTTGCTCATCGCATTCCCCAATGTCGACGACGCCGTCAGGGAATCACGAATCGCCCACAAGAAAAATCCTAAAACGCAAGAAAGCGAGGTCCAACACCCCGCTTTCCTGCAAGATCGAATACTATATCAAGACCAACCCTGCTTATTTCTCAGGTCAATCCGCATTCTTCACCGACGACTCATCCGGCGCCGCCCCGTCCTCCCAAAGATCACGATTGCGACGGAGTCACGTGGAAGCGGACATCGTCACCCGTTTGCAATCAAAGAACGCTTCACAGTTCGATGCCGCGATCGCTGAGCACCTGGTGCATGACCTCACTTTTGATCTCGCGGGCGATTTCTTTAATGATCTCGGCTCCGAGCCCCCGCTCGGCATCGAGATCGCCTATCAGACCACGCTCGGCGAGCCCCTGGTTCAGGCGGGTTTGAAACTCCTCGCCCGACGCCTCGGCGAGCCGCGCCTGCATCTCGGCATGGTCTTCGGGGGCGATGCGCCTCATAACCGTCTCCCACGGTTGCCAGCTCGTTGCCAGATAGTCCGCAAAGCCCGTCGTCTCCTGGCTCCGCACAGAGGTCTCGGCGCTGGCAATGTCTTCCTCGTTGACGTGAGAGACATTCAAGAAGCGCATGTCCGGGGCGATGTGCCGGAGCTCCAGCGGCTCGCGCAGCTGCGTCTGGTAGGCAAGATAGACCTCGATCTCGTCGACCTCGGCGTCCGGGTCGGCAAGGCGGAGCGAATCGACCCTCTGGCGCGCGATCCTGTCCAGCGCTTCCAAGCGGAACATGACACGGCCATGCTGGAGCAATTCGTCGAGCCGACCGTCATAGGCGCCTTCTTCGACGTCAGCGTTCACGCGTGCGGTCTGCATGCGGTTCCAGGTCAAGGTGATGCGATCCTCACAGCTCGTGCTCGCTTCGGAAGCCAGCTCGAAGAGCTGCTCGCGCAATGGCGGCCTTGCCATCCCCTGCCGCAGATCCTCGATCACCGCCTGCCGGAACGCGTCATTGCTATAGTTCACAGTGCCCCGGAGCCTGTCGAGGAAACGTGCATAGTCCTGGGCACCCGGCTCCAGGGCGAAGCGTTGCCAGGCGGCTACTGCCGCCGGCTCGTCCTCCAGCCAGTCCGCGACAACCTCGTGCAGGGGCCGCGGCTCAACTTGCTCCGCGCCTTCGTCCATCGAGAGAAAGATCTGCGGGCCAGCATAGTCCCCGGCGTGCATGGCTGCCGACAGGTGGGTTACCACCGGCTCAGGCAGCGGATTATTTTCCAGATCAACGCTGGACTCACGGCCTAGGTCCGTCAGCAGGGTGCCGGGAACGCTGGTCAGCTGATTGTTGCGGGCGCCGAGCCAGAGGAGCTCGGCGGGGAACGTCTCGGGCAGGCCGGTCAGCTCGTTGTGGCCTGCGCTCAGCCA
The DNA here is from genome assembly GCF_055791185.1 of Bradyrhizobium ingae. NCBI lineage: Bacteria > Pseudomonadati > Pseudomonadota > Alphaproteobacteria > Hyphomicrobiales > Nitrobacteraceae > Bradyrhizobium > Bradyrhizobium ingae. The sequence continues at coordinate 18,510 of NZ_JBVUBB010000029.1, read as the reverse complement.
TTCGAGCCCTGCGGGGAGGGGCTCGGGCAGATTGGTAAGGTGATTGTAGTCGACGTTCAGGCGCTGGAGCCTGGCTGGCAAGTCGGGCAGACTGGTCAGCCGGTTGCCGCTGGCATCCAACTCGCGAAGCGTTGGCGGAAGGGCGGGCAGATGCGTTAGCTGGTTATTGTCGACCATCAGGCGCCGGAGCCGGGGTGGCAGGCCTGCAGGCAGGCTGGTCAGCCTGTTGCTGATGGCGTAGAGCCGCCGGAGATCGGTCGGAAGGGGGGCGGGCAAGGCGGTCAGGGACAAGGAAGATAGATCCAGACTCTCATGGACATCGCCCTGCTCCCGCCAATCACTCGTTCGACTAACCGCCTCTTGCCGGTTCTCGCCTTCTGCCTGCCTCTCTTCGGCAGCCCAACCCGCCAAGATCTGATCCTGGGACGAGCCGGGGTCGGCGGCAGATACCCGCGTATTCGTCAAGGCTTCGGCCCATCGCGCCGCGGCAGGAGACCCAGGTTCGGAGGTTTCGGAATCGGACGTTTCGATCTCGGAAGATTCCGAGGCGGCGCCAGCGCCAAGCTGCACCTGTTCTGTATTCATCGAGGCCGTCTCTTCGGTAGCCAAATCATAAGGGAATGCGCCGGGGTGGCGCTGTTCGAAGCTCGCGGCCGTCACCGCTGGTGATGATCACCACGCCTGATGAAGCAGGCGAATAAAAGATCGGCTCTCGTCAAACACCGCCCAACACGTTTCTCCATTTTACCCACCGAGCAGTGCTGCCAGAGATAGCGCGTCCGCACCAAATCTCAGTTTTCAATCGCTTCAGATTGTTAAAGGGATCCATCATTCCCCTCTGCCAGATCTGAGCAGATCAGGCCGGGCCTGTCAGTCCAGATCGAGACGTTCTCCTGCTCTGACCGGTTTTGCTGTCGATAAGCTGACAAACCCCATAGCGATCCCAAATTGCACGGATGGAACTCTCGAAGATTTCGAAGCCAGCAGTCCGCTGAAGAAAAGCCGGCAACGGTCAATCAGAGCTTCGAGTTGACAGGTGCCGATGGCGGCGCGCCGGCAGCTCGCGCTCACGGTCAGCGAGCTTGGTGCGCTTTGGGGGACGCGGCCGGCCTCGTGCTGTTCGGCCCGCGCCAGCTCAGACGGTGCGGGCGAAAAGAAGAAGCTGCACGTCTGAACGACAATTGCTCGACTTGATCGAGTCCACTCCGCAGCACGGGCGCGCCGGACATGCGATGCGGCAGTGACGGTCGCCCGCTTGTCGTTCATCAATAAGCAGAAGCTCATCATGCGAAAGAGCGGCGTGACTTCCGTTGTTGCACGGCCATCGTTGGCGACCTCCTCCACAATATTGCGCCGATTGCTAGAGGTGACCCGCTCCCCCCAAGTTCCAGTACACGACTTCCAGCGGACGCTCACTCTATCGGCGCCGTTTCACGAGGCGCAAGATATCAGCTCGCCGCTGCCGAATCAGCAATGCTGCAGCGAATTGCAGCATTGACGCATCTATATCTGCGAATCGAGGTTCATAACGGGCAACGCCGAACGGACACGCAAGGCAGGAACTTCGCCGGGACGGTGACGCCGGATGCTTGCGGCTTTGTGCATCGCTTTGTTTCGATTCTGATCCAATCAGTCTTTGGATCATGCCGAAAGCTATGCCGCTTGATTCAATGTTCGCCGGTCGGTCCAATCGAATCGTGTTCGCCTGGCACACCCTCGACATCTTTCGATTCGGGCAATTGCTGGTGAACTTGGACAGGAGATGATTGAGCGGAACGCGACACAGGCGCAGCATGGTAGCGTTTGGTCAGCGGCATCAGACCGGTCGCGAAGAGCAGACTCAAGATCGTTACGCCGAACACCCTGAAGGTCACCCAGGCATCCGTACTCTGGGTTCGCCAGATGACCTCGTTCAAGATCGCCATGCCTGCGAAAAACATCGCCCAGAGGAGGGTGAGGATACGCCAGCCCTTCGGTGTCAGATTGAAAATGTGATCCAATAGCACCACAATGAAGGAGCGGCCAAACAGAAGTCCACCGCCGAGAACCGTCGAAAGCAGTGCGCTGACGACTGTTGCATCGAGCTTGATGAACGTCTCGTCATGCAACACCAGCGTCAGCGTACCGAATACCAGCACGCTGACGCAGGTGATCAGCGCTGTGATCGGCATGTAACCCTTCACCACGAGGGAGACGATCTCTGCCAGGACAGTCACCCCCATGAATGCGGCGGTAGCCGCGAACAGCTGAAATTTCGCGTTCACACCATAGAAGACGATCAGCGGACCGAGCTCGGTTAAGAAGAACATCTTACGCCGTGAGTCTTGTCCATTAACTGCGTTTGTCACCATTTCAAATCCATCTTTCGTACCCGCATAACGCTAAGATGAAGGATATGCAATTTAATGTTGCGTCGGCAGGTCCCGCTCTTCGCATGGCATGCTTGCATGAACCGCAGCCTCGGTTCGGCACGCTGCTTGCCTCGCAACGGAAGCGGAGGGGCTAAATCTTGCAATCCAAAACGTGCTCACGATCAAGTCGCAACGGACATTTTGGGACAAGATCATCATTCTTCACGGACAGCGGCACTGGCTTCAAAACAGAGACGAACTCTACAAGGACGGGCAGCGGCTCTCGCGTCACTCTTACGACGTCTATCTGCTCCTCGCTTCAGAACATGGCATGAGTGCGATGGCCGACCTCGAGTTCGCGAAGAGCTGCGCTGATCACCCTCGTCTTTATTTCGATCGAAAGCCTCTCGACCTCGATCTGGCGACTCCCGGGACGTTCGGCATCGCGCCATCGGATGGCATGTTCGGCCCCCTGAAGGAAGATTACGACAAGATGTCCGGCATGATCTTCGGAGAAATCCCACCGTTTCAAGACATCATCGAACGAATCGCAGAAGCGACCTTGATCACGCGACCGAAACCTGGAAACGAGAACGTCGGACTCGGCCATCCTGTGAGATCGAACACCCGAATAGGCCGCCGCCGCCAACGATCAGCACCGGCAAGCCGCGCTCTCCTAGAGCATGATCCGGAAAAGTGCGAAGCGGTTTTCCGAACAAGATCATGCGCAAACAATAACCTAAAGCGCGATGACAGTTCATCCTAATCTCATCGCGCTTTAGCCAGAGCTGATTTGGACCAGTGTGAAGCGGCGTTCCCTGGCGACGCGCGCGGCGCGTTCGTGCGGAAATCATAAGAGTCCGAAGTGCGAAGACCACGCCTCCCAATCTCACTGCGCTTTAGGCATGCCGATCGCGCTGACCGCCATTGCGGGGGCGCAAGGTAAGCACGGCCCTGCGGATGCTCTCAATCGGCGCGAGCCTGCCGATCCTCCCAACGGCATGATCGCGGGAAGCGGGGCTGCGGACTGGCTTTGTGGGCGCGTCCGCCGATGGCGGCCCGGGCTTTACTCGCTGCGCTCGCCGAGCCTTGCACCGATCCTTGGGTCTTGGCGTCTTCGGGTAGCACTCGGGTCTCGGCCCCTTCGGGTAGCAATCCCTCGCGTAAGACATCCTGAGCTCCTCGCCGGGGACACTCGGGAAAGGGGCCCGCCGGTATGACGAAGGATGCCGGCGTCGCTATCACTGCCCCTGTCCCGGGTGCCCTTTTAACCGGTCTCCTCGCGGCACTCGGTCCCGCGTGCCGCCTTCGGCGTCGCTATGCTCACGCTCTTGCGGGTGCCATTTTCGATGAGGCGATGCGCCCCTGGCGCACGCCTGGCCCCAGGCGACAGTCTCGTCATCGGCCACAGAATGACACATCGCGCTTTTGTGACTCTCTTGCTCGCGCTTGCAACTCCTTTCGTTTTCGAGGCGGAGGTTAGCGCAATTCCACGCATCGATGGCAAAGCCGACTCAGGTAAAAATGCAGCTGTGGTGCTGAGGGCATCTTTCAGTTTTGACCAAGGACGATCCTATTGCTCGATCGATCCTTCGGTCGCGCCTCCCATTTGGTCTACATGATTGTTCGGCAGCACCCAAAGTCGATCCTGTGTGTGCGTCAGCGAGCCCGCTAACTCGTCAAAGGCCGTCTTCATATCGGCATAGGCAGCCTCCTTCAACTCGACATCGGCCGGATGCACCCCCACGTAGGCGGCCGCCTCCGTTAAATAGTCCGGGTGCTTGGGCATTTGAATCTCGTTGGTCCAGCCTAGACCGAGATATGGGAAGTGATCGGCCGGCAGGGTGACCCGGCTGTCGTCCAGCTTCGCAAGGTAGTCCGCTGCCCAATCGTGGATTGTATAGGCTTCAAGTTTGTCCATCATCGACCGCCAGCGCTTGATACGCTCATCGCGCGGCATCTCTGCCGCCTTGGATATCGCGGCTGCGATGTCTTCCGGGCGGTTCGGATCTATGAGCAGTGCTTCATCCTCATTGAAACCTTCAGCCGCACCGGCAAACTTCGACAAAACAAGAACGCCGGGATCGTCCGGATCTTGTGCGGCAACATATTCTTTTGCCACCAGATTCATGCCGTCGGCCAATGGCGTCACAACACCAACGTCCGCGGCGCGGTAAAGACGGGCGAGTGCAGCCTGGCTGAAGGGTTCGTTCTTGTAGTGGACCGGTTTGAAATTGTCCGTGCTATGCTCAGCATTGACTTGGTTGATCGCTTTCTCGACATCTTTCCCATACTCCTGATACGCTTCGATGTCGGCGCGTGAGGGGGGCGCGATCTGCAGGAGCGAGATGCTGCCCGGATTGGCCGCCAACACGTGGTTGAAGGCTTCGACCCGCTTGTCGATACCCTTGGTATACTCGAGCCGGTCGACGCCGATCGCAAGCTTGGGGCCCCTGAGCTGCTCCAGCAAAGACGAGATTTTTGCTTCCTCCTCGGCAGGAAGCTCTGCAGGAAGATGTTCTGTGAACTGCTTCGGATCGATACTGATTGGAAAATTGTGACATCGCGACTGGCCACGCTCCGTGAGCACTACGCCATCCTTGCTCTCCAGCCCGAGATGTGACTTCAGACAGGCAAGGAAATTGCTCACGTCCCGTTTTGTCTGAAAGCCGATCAGATCGTACTCCAGCATCGATTTCATCAGTTTACGATGATTGGGCACTCGTTCGATCATGTCAGGCGTCGGCCATGGCGTATGGAGGAAGAAGCCGGTCGGCCGGTCGACGCCGATTTTATGCAGATCAGCCGCGAGCGGAATCAAATGATAATCATGCACCCAGAATGCGTCCCGATCCCGCAAGTTGAACGCCACCTGCGCTATATGGTCGTTGATTGCGCGATAGCTTTCATAGTCACCTTCCTCGCCCGAGATGCGGTCGGCGAGGGAGTGGAGCACCGGCCACAGCATCGAATTCGAAAAACCTCGGTAATAGCCACGATGGGGCCCTTTCGGCAGCTCGAGCCTGGCCACGTGACCTTCGCCAATCTTCTCGAGTGACAGGGACCGGTCAATCTCATCTTTTTGCTCGTCCGACGAGCCTATCCAGATCGCGCCGGAACGTTCCACGACGGGCTCGAGGGCCGCGGCAAGCCCCCCGGTCTGGGGTTTAGTGGGGTCGAAGGGCGAAACGCGGTTCGAAATGACGACAAGCTTCATGTCTGATTGCTGGGCTGTCGCATTGCGGTTGACCTCGGACTGCACCGAGACACCAGGACCGGCAGGACCTGTATCGGCTTGTGGCTCTTGTCCCGGTGGTGGCGCGCTCAGCTGCTGGTCGAAGACCGCCTGATCCATCCGTTCATGTTGCTCAGTGGCGTATAATGTACTGTCGGGAACCGACGCTGCTGCATTGAGTGTGTCAGAAATTCGATCCATTCCGTATCTCCGTTTTGATACAGGCTCGCAGATTCTCCTTGTCAGCTAGCAGGCATAGCTTTCTGGAAGCTGACGAGTGTTGGAGCCAGTGCCCCCCATCGTGTCCTTTCGCCATCTTCACGCTTCTTGCTCCACATGTTGATGCCGGTATCGCGCTAAAGCGCCTGCTACGAGAGCTGATCTCGTTGATCAGCTCCGAAATGAAAGCCGCCGCGCAATTCATGCGTCCGGTCGCGTTTCGATGTCGGTTCAATGCGGATGGTCCTGCGATGCTCGTCATGATCGCTCCCTGTGGGGTCGCCGCCGATAGAGCCGCCCCCCTTGCCTTCTAGAAGGCGATCGAACGGCAAGCGGTACGGGCCGGCAATGGCAGCGGCACAGCTATTTTCCGCCGGCGCGTTCCGCGCCTTTGCATCGCGAATCAAAATAGCTGTGCCTCTGCCATCCTCCGCTCTGCTTCGGCCCTGCGCTTTGCTACGGGTGCTGTTCCGTTCCGCTCGCCGTCATGTGATCGCCACGAAGGCCGCGATGGGCGCGGCCGATCCGGCAAAGGACCTCACCCATGACGACCGACAACGACGACCCTCAATTCGAGCCGCTCTTTGCTTCGTCCCCGACCGATCACGTTCTCGCCGAACTTCAACTCTTCGGATATCGTCCCTTGCATGACGAGCCCGATCCACGGCTGCTTCCCGAAAGCATGGCGATCACCGGCGCCGTCGCCGATATCTTCGATGCGCTCGTCTCGACGTTGAATGACACGCGCCTGGAACCTGACCTCGAGGACTTGCTCTGGTCGACCGTCAATCTCTTCCATCGCGCTTCAGGCCGCATTGAACACGAGCTCGACGCCAACGAGCAGGCGCAGCAGAAGAGCCAACGCGAGCAGAACGGCTCGGAGGTGCGATCCGTCGAGCTCGAACGACTCATCGCCCAGGGCATTACGCTCATCGAACGCCGCAACGCCATGGAGCTCTTTCGCGACCAGGCTGCCGAACGCTTCGAGGTCCACACCGGTTCGCCTTGGCGGCCGCGCTCCGGGTCAATCGTCAGCCATCGTACCCTCACCGCCGCGATGATCGACAGCCGCGATTTTCTCGCTGCCAGGCGCAGGGCCGAAACCGAGGTGTTGTTCCCACCTGGGCCAAAGGTCGCACTCACCGGTGGGCTCGAATTCAACGACGTTTCGCTCGTCTGGGATCGCCTCGACAAGGTCCACGCAAAACATCCCGATATGGTTCTCCTGCACGGCGGCTCACCGAAAGGCGCCGAATTGATCGCTGCCAAATGGGCCAGCCATCGCAAGGTGCCGCAGATCGCCTTCAAGCCGGACTGGACGAAACATGCAAAGGCCGCACCATTCAAGCGTAACGACGCGATGCTCGACATCATGCCGATCGGAGTCATGCACTTTCCGGGCACAGGCATCCAGGACAACCTCGCCGACAAGGCGAAGAAGCTCGGTATCCCGGTCTGGAAGTTTGGCAAGGACGGCGCGTGAGCGCCGTCCTGGTTGACGCTGAAAGCCATCGTGCGGCACGTCGAAAGGATCGACGGCGCAGGGTTCGATGGTGCATCGAGACACCGAGCCTGTGGGCCGGTCCTCTTCGTTCCTTGTTCGCTTCCTTGGAGTTCCACTATTCATGCGGACAGTGATCCAGAAAGAGTGCTGCTCCGGTCGTTGCCGTGCCGAAAAGCGCGCGCATAGCGGGCGCCAAGTCATCCCGGCGGTATCTATCAATTGTTTTCCAGCCGGCCTTTGATTTGGATCGCCTGTCTAAGCCTCCGTGTACGAAATAGCGAGATTTTCGCAGATCGACGCAAACGCCTTTTTCGCTTCGGCGTCCTCGAAGCAAAAGCGTACCCCTTTGTCACCACGCTCGATCCACCAGTCCGCCTTGTGTCCTTTCGAAACGCGGGATGCCTCCTCGCGCAACTGATCCAGTACTCTTCCGTAAGCACGCACAATCACACAGTTTTCCATCTCAACGCTCATTGCAGGAAGGTAACACAGGCCAAGAAACACACACCAAGCAACACATACCCAGAAGGCGCCGCCATGACAAATGTGAATCTTTGGCCGGCCACCGCCCGATGTTTCCTCGGACATGATGTCGAACTCGGCGCATGTTTTCCTCGCGCGCTCCGGCTTTTACGTTGAGTTCCTGCACCTGCCGATGGAGGCGAGCGAAGAAGTTCTGCGACGTCTTGTTATTATTTTGGTCGGATGGGCAGCTTTTGGTGCGCGCTCAGGCTGGGCGATTTCTAAAAAATGCAATGAATCCCCAAAGGTGCGATGCTGGCCGCGTTTTTCCCCCTGATGGTTTCGAATGTCTACTGGAGTTGGACGAACGATTTTATGGCCGACCTATTTGCGCTGGCAGCCTGCGTAATCGTGGACCGTCTGATCAAGTGCGCAATGATTCGCCGTGCCCATGCCGAGATGCGTAGGCTCTACGGCGCCGAATGGGGAAACGAATAGGTAGTGCCACCATCCGGCGAAGGCGAACAGCGGCGGCGAGCTTGCCAGTAGCAAGCCAGGCCAACCCGATCGTCGGATCCGGCTCTGGCGCGTATTCGGCAAAGCTGTTGGCCGGTACCGCGAAGGCGGTTGCTTCGGATTCCGCCAGGCGCGCCAATTGCGATCGAAGCGGCATCGCCGACGTTTGTTACCGGCGCGCCGGTTCCGGTTTGTGCTCACGGCAAATCACCTCCCGCATCATCACGACCTCGCGCCCGCCAGCACCGACGTTGCGGATGACGAGCGCCAACTCATCCCAAGAGCGCTGGCTCGTGCGTTGCGGCCAGCCTTCAAGATGAGTGAGCTCTGGTCTTACCAATCGCAGCCTACGTAATGATACGGAGGTCGGCCGTCGTACTTTCTTGATCTGCGAAATGCATCGTCGCCGACATGCCATACAGACCAATCTACGATCCACACCTCTGGCGCAGTCGTGCGCTCGCAACGCGCCTCAAAGCGGATTTGCTCAGCCCCGGCAAACCCAGAGACAGGCTCCTGAAAGTCGCCGAAGAATACGACAAGCTAGCCCGGTACGCAGAACGGTGCGACGCGCACAGAACCGACCAAGATTCGGATTCGTGTCAAGATTTCTGATCGTTCTTTCGCTGTCTTGACTGAATCCTCGCGCGGCTCGCTTCGAGCCAAGACGGATGCCTTAGACAGATACCTTGGACAGATACCTTGGACAGATGCCTTGGACAGATGCCTTGGACAGATGCCTTGGCCTGATCTTTGCCAGTTGCTTTCCCCTGCCTGCACGTCTTCGCCCGCGGATGTCGGGGCCTTCGGCGAAATCCGCCGCATCATGCGCGTTGCCAATCCACAACGTACGCGCCAATCGGCGCGCCGATGGTTCGAAAATGCACACACTTTTGCCGATAATCGATCTCAAAAAGTCGAGAACGATCAGAGAGGCGCGCAGTATTGATTCAGGCCGAAAAAAGCGTTGTCGAGCACATGCTCGCATCATTGACAATCAGCGCGCTGCAGAGCCGGGCCGCTCCCACCCACGAACAGGTGATGCATCATTTGGAGCTTGCGTATGAAAGAGCGGGTCTGATCCCGACGCAGGCATCTACGATCCGGGTACTGGAGCGTATCTCACGTGAGATCAACAAGGCCGAGACGGTGTTGGAGTTCGTCAGCCGAGGCGAGGGGCACCCACACTGAGTTGACGCACGAGGTTCCCTCACGCCTCGCCCATCACACAATCTGAGTGACGGAAGGAAGCAGGATGTCGGATCCAGCTCGCGGTCTGACTAGCCCATCCTGTCTTTGATCTGTGCAGCGATGCCAATCCTAGTGCCTTTGATACCGTTGCGAGGGAGCCTAAGGGAGCTGTCGCGAAACCGGCATCCCTCGGCCGCAAGGGCGGGCACGATCACAGCGCGATTTCGATCGGATGCTTTTTCGTGTTCGGCGCGCAGGATCACAAGTGGCGAGCAGCGCCTCACCATCGTCGATCGGCCCTTTTCATCACCTTGTCGTGTTTGACGCACCAGCCAAGCGGGTGAATGCAGAGCTTTCGTCGCTCTCATGTCAGTCATCGATGGGTCGAAGATCCGTTCGGACGAGACGCTTCATTTCTGTCCAGCGCTCAAGCTCGCCAAAACGCTGATGTGGTGCCGGACGCATTGTACCAGTAGCGGCACTTGCGGAGTGGAAAAGGGGTTTCTAACTCCGCAAAAGCTATCGGGCTAGAACGCGATCCGATTTGGAAGTTTGCCAAGGACCGCTCGCAAGCCCGCTTTGGTCGATTCCAACCAGAATCGGACGCAGCGGTCGAATTGTCCTCGAGACCTCAATCGCTAAAAAACCTGCATCTCCATATGATGCGGAGTTTGCGCCGCGATTTGATCACGTTTTGGTTCTATCCAATAAGTCGCGCCGTGGTGGTGGTGGAAGGCGCAGTCCGTACTCTCTTGAGCGGGAACCACCACCGTGCTTGCCCTTGGACTTGCCCTCAATCTCGTTGGGCTCGGCCTCTTGTTCTGGCTGATCTTTGCTCTCGCAGTCTATGCCCTCCCATTCTTTGTTGCGGTCAGCGCCGCTGCAATGGCATTGGAGCGCGGCGCCGGGATGACTGGCGCGCTCATTGTTGCCATCATCAGTGCCGCCTCGATGCTCGCCATTGGTCAATTCGCCCATTCTATGGCGCGGCCGATCATCTTGCGCGGCATGATTGGCGGAATATTTGCCATTCCGGCAGGAATTTCTGGATACCATGTCATGCTCGCCTTATCGCAGATCGGCGTATCCTCGCCGTTCTGGCGTGAGGCCTTCGCATGCGTCGGCGCAATCTTCATCGCCAGGAAGGCCTGGACGCAGATCACTGTCTTGAGCGGGCCAGATGCCGCACCGGGCAGGTTGACCAATGCTGCATCAACCGGCTCTCTCGTCCGCGACACCTGAGGAAATCGTCCCTGGCCGCTACATCTGGGTTGCTTTTGCTCTGTGGGTGCCAAGACCTCATTGCAGGAGCTCTTCGGGAAAGGGCGGACTTCGTCGCGCCCAATCGGACTCTGCCGGCCTCATTCGGCCCTGACACGGGCCAGTGGGAGGGGCTTGGTTGCGGCTTTTTACCTGGCGGCAATGTCGCCTTTTCCCGCACGCTCTTTCTTTCTCTGCGCCGAAACCTGCCGCCTTCTTGTGTTGCAAAGCGAGGTCTGCCACGTCTTTTCCCGCTTAAGTCTGTGTTCAGCGCTCGGACGCACCTCGCCTCGTTGGCTTGATCTGGCCGAAGACCGGCTGCGCCTCGATCGTCTGAGACGCAATGCCGCCGGGGAGACTTTCTTCCCCTGGGCTAACGCCCATTCCTCGCGAGGCAAGAAAGTCTCCCCGCCGGCATCCTCCGCTTAACGCTCCGGCCCGCGGGAAGACGCGGGTGCGTCGCCGATCGTCTTCGGCCGTCAGATCGCCATCGAGGCCGCGGTGGTCGCGGGGCTCGAAACAAACCAAGGAGAAGTGACATGGCTACCATCGGTTCTTTCAAGAAGGTCGGCTCCGATTTCCAGGGCGAGATCGTCACGCTGAGCCTGCAGGCCAGGGGCGTCCGCATCGTCGCCGAGGCCAACCGCTCGAACGAGAACGCTCCCAGCCACCGCGTCTATGTTGGCCGGGCAGAAATCGGCGCGGCCTGGTCCAAGCGCTCCGAGGAAGGCCGCGACTACCTCTCGCTCAAGCTCGATGACCCCTCGTTCAACGCGCCGATCTACGCCAACCTCTTCGACGATGAAGACGGCGAAGGCTGTACGCTGCTCTGGTCGCGGCCGCGCAAGACCGGCGAGTAAGCCTCGCAACACCTACGCCCCGCCCGATCTGATCGGGCGGGGCGCTCTTTTGGGTAGAGCGCACCCAAGTCGCGTGCGAGGAGGGCTTATGGCCAAGAATAAGGTTGCCATCGGCGAGCATCGGCTCGCCGGTACGACGTCTTGCGCCCGAAGGCGAACGGGGCAAGCGGACCACGAAAGCGCGGCCGAAGACGATCAACGAGGCCAAAGGCACGTTTCGTCTCTCAAGAACCGGAACAATCTAACGGCGACTGAGATGTACGGCCATGGCGTAAGGCATCAGGTCGCCCGCTCCGCTCTCTAAACTTGGTTTCCGGTTCTTGGAGACCCAAGGAGACGACATCAGTTCTCCGCTCGCAAATTCTGCGAGCCTTATCGCGCGAGAATTCGATTGATGCATCAAGGAATGTGGCAACTTGCCTACCGAGAACGTCACCGTCAGCATGATGGGGGCAGGTTTCGCCCTCGCGCACGCCTGTGGTTGCAGCAGTTGTCAATCACGAGCATTCGACTCTCATTGATGAATGGTGACGGACCCTAGATGACGGAGAACACGTGCAAGTCTAAGTCCGTGAAGCGCATATGAATGCATTCGTAATGTGAATGATATCCATCAACACAATCGATTTCTTTAGTCGTCCTAACGAGGAATACGAAGGCATCGGGCAGCGACGTGGGGGTGAAATCCTAAGGAGCATTTGCGATGGGAAGGTTTATCTGGGGGAGCTCGGGTGACAATAGCCTCTTCGGCGGCAGCGACGACGATCTGATGATGGATCCCCGCGGCAATGACTGGATCGACGGGGGGGCTGGCAACGACTCCATCTCGGCCGGCGAGGGCAATGACCGCGTCTTCGGTGGTGCCGGTAATGACCAGGTCTTCGGCGAAGAGGGCAACGACTATCTCTACGGCGGCGATTACGGCGGCAATAACCGCGACCAACCGCGCATCATCGGTGTAGACAATGACAAGCTCTACGGCGGCCCCGGCGATGATGTGCTCTTTGCCGGTGACGGCATGGATTTTCTGAGCGGTGGCTCCGGCCACGACACCTTTGTCTTCCAGTTCCACGATCCGATCCCCGGGCTCGACCCGAAGTACGGGCCGGAACCGGACAATACCAGCATCTGGGATTTCGATCCGGCGCAGGACACTCTCGCCTTCGATGCCGTGGGTCTCTATAACGACGGATCCAGAGCGAACTTCGTCAACCACGCCAGTGAGCAGCCGGGCTATCCGGTTGACACGTTTTACAGCGGCGCGGCCTCCGGTGCCCATGGCGAACACGTGGTGGTAATCACTGATCGGTCTTTCGCCTCCGGTACTCAGGCGGCGAGTGCGATCTCCGGCGAGAACGCCGGCGACATCATCGTCTACCACGACTACCAGACCCAAACCGCGAATTTGGCCTTTGTCACGTCCGCGAACCACGTGGACGAATTCGCCCATCTGGGCAGTTTTCAAGGTGTGGCCGATCTGGCTCACCTGCACCTGACCGCGTCAGACTTTACTTTCGTCTGAATAGAGCCACGTCCCGCCATCTCGGCGGGACGCTTTGTGCCATCAACCCACTGGCGCGATAAGGATGCTGCCGCACCCCGACGAAGATGATTTCAAGGTTCAATGCTGCGCGCCACGATCTGTCTGGAAAGCACCAGATACCTAATTTCGGAGCGTAGCTCGCTCAACAGCCACGGCATCATACCGAATCTCCGCCGACGTCTGCGTCATGGATCAATCATCGAGCCCGGGCTGGCTGAACCCACCACAAAGCAAATCCAACGAGATGTTCACACTTCGCGGTCGGGCGGCTAGAGGTCTATATCCGTACCTTCACCGACCTGCAGCCACAAAGCCGTAGCCGTTCAAACGGGCCCTTGCAAACGGGCCCTTGCGAAGCGACGGTGGCAAGAAAGCATGGTTCACCGGGAAGAGGTCGGGCGACGCTTCCCGACGATGATGCCGAGATCGCGGCGAAAGCCGAGCGCGACAACCAACTTCGCCATGACAAACATGGGTCCGACCAGCAGATGGGTAGGATTGTCGACCGTTGCCGGCCGCCGGCGCTCGAACACCAAGTGCCCAATGATCAGCAATGCAACACCGAGCACAATTATGGCGGCAGTAAGCGACCACATCCCGACGGTCGTCACATGGTTGAGGATCACGGCGGCGGCTGCACGCAATGCGATCACAGCGGCAAGGATCGCGGCGCCAAGCTCGAAATCGAGCACGAGCCAAAAGATCAGTACAGGCGTGAGCGTGATGGTCGCCACGCTGATCTGGATCTCGAATAGTGTGATGACCCAAAGACTGAGCGGAAGACTGGCAGCCAGGAACAAGAGCAGGATGCCGACGACGTGCATCGCGCAATTGTAGGGATCGCGATGATACTCCACGTAAATCTGCGAGCAGCCGACGGAAAGAGGAGTTCATTTTGCGCCCGCCTTGCTCGTTGTGTCCGCGGCCACGGCGCAATTCATCGTCTGCCAAACGCATATGCGGGCCCACTGTCGAAAACATCTCCTGCGTAAGCGCAGGAAAGCCTCACGTCAAATCTCCCAAAAACATCATACTTGGTAGATTCGTATAACCTGCTCTCTCGATTGTTTGAACCTGTTCGATGACGAAGACGGCGAAAGCCCAACGTGCGTCTCGTGGTGGCCGGGCAAGACCGAGGGGCAAGACCGAGGAGCAAGACCGAGGAGTATGTGTGGTGCGCCCCTTCGATCAGCACGGAAGCAACGCTTTTTGAAGCGCACAGCATGGCACCGGGAATGTCGGGTTTTCCCGTTTCGATCCGCGCGGCGTAACGACCAGAACTCGTCCGATTGGAACTCACGAGGCCGATCGCGCTGCCGGGAACTGTTCGCCGCGCAAGGGCCGTCGGCACGTCGGCGGCTTCGTAAGAATAGAGGAGGGGGGAACAAAAATTCGAAAGCAGCGGAGAGACCGACGTGCCGGCGGGCAGGCAATTCAAGTTCTCGCATTGGCGCTGCCGCGGTTGCGCTCGGACGGCGCGGCAAGAGCGGCCTTGTATGGCAGAGCGCCGGCAATTCGAGCCATGAGTTGCCTCAGCCACCGGTGGGCGGCGGAATGGTGCGTCCGGGACGTCCAGGTCATCCCGATCTGAAACGGCTCGGGGAAAGGACACGACGTGGCCACGACGGATTTGGCGATGTTCGAAGCGATGCGACTTGGCACCGTCGAAATCAGATCCGTGCTGGGGAGAATGTGGGTGAGATCGGAAATGCTCGGAACCGTGACCACCTGGTTGAGCGAGAGGCCGCGTTCATCCAATCCTCTGAGATAGCCTGATCGCCAGGTGCCGCCATAAGTGACGACGGCGTGGCTCGCCCTGACATAGTCGTCGACACGCAGCCTTCTGCCGGCGAGAAGATGGCTGCGGTGCATAACACACATATAGTGGTCATCCAGCAGATGGCGATGATAGAGGCTATCCTCATGCACGTCGTAGGGGCCGAGGAGAAGATCGGCTTCGCCGCGTTTGAGATACGCGATACCTTTGGCGCGCGCCGTCTTGATCTCCAGCACCAGGCGCGGCGCCCGGCGCCTGATCTCGGCGATGGTGCGCGGCAGAATGATCGAGCGTTCGTAATAGTTGCAGGCGATTGTCACCCGCCCGGACGCGCTTGCGGGATCGAAATCCGTCGGCTGCATCAAGCCCTCAAAACCTTCGAGCAGGCGGCTGGCACATTCGACGATCTCGACGCAGCGGGGCGTTGGTGCGATGCCGCCACGCTGGCGCACGAACAGCCTGTCGCGGAACGCCGCGCGTAGCCGATCCATGGTGTAGCTGATCGTCGATTGATTGGTGCCAAGTGCTTCGGCGGCCTTCGAAAACGAACCCAGTTCCGACACCAGGCGCAAGGTACGGATCGCGGCAAAATCAATCGCGAATGGATCCCAATCCTTTGCCATCTCCTCAAGACTCTCCCGGCGAAAAAACGATGCGATATCGAAAGAGTAGATAAGGGATATCAACTCTGTCCGATTGTCCGGCAACCATTGCCAACGCAATCTGCTCGAAAGTGGGAGTTAAGACGGCAAGCCCGCGACCATCGACCGAACCATGGAGATAGCTGCCCGATGAACGCACCCAAACCCTTTCCGCTCAATGCCTGGTACGCGGCTGCATGGTGTCACGAGATCGCCCGCGAGCTTTCCGCCCGCACCATCTGCGGCAAGAACGTCGTGCTCTACCGCCGCACGGATGGCGCCATCACAGCGTTGGAGGATGCCTGCTGGCACCGGCTGCTGCCGTTGTCGCTCGGACATCTCAAGGGCGATGACGTCATGTGCGGCTATCACGGGCTGGTCTTCAATTCAGCCGGCCGCTGTTCCTACATGCCTGCACAGAAGACGATCAATCCGTCAGCCTGCGTACGTGCCTATCCGGTCGCTGAGCGACATCGCCTGGTCTGGCTCTGGCCCGGCGATCCAGCGCTTGCGGACCCCGACAAAATTCCGGATTTTCACTGGAACGGTGGCACACAATGGGTTGGCGAGGGTGGCACGTTCTATCAGTTGAAATGCGACTATCGCCTGGTGGTCGACAACCTCATGGACCTTACGCACGAGACCTATGTGCACGCCGGCAGCATCGGCGACGAGGCGATCACGGCTGCGCCCTTCGATGTGACCCACACGGACAACACGGCGACGATGACGCGCTGGATGATCGACATCGAGCCGCCCCCGTTCTGGGGGCGTCAGCTCGGACGACCGGGCCGCGTCGATCGCTGGCAGATCGTGACGTTTCAGGCACCGTCGGTCGTGGTCGGCGACGTCGGCGTCGCCCTGACAAATACGGGCGCGCCGCAAGGCGATCGCTCGCACGGTGTCAGCGGCGCGTTCTTGGCGGCGATCACGCCCGAAACGGAGACGACCTGCCACTATTTCTGGAACTTCGTCCGAAATTATCGGAAGGATGATGTGGAACTGACGAGAGCGCTCCAGCTCGCCCACGTCAATGGCGGGGCAGGCGTCTACGATCAGGATCACAGGATCTTGGAGGCGCAGCAGGCCGCCATCGACAAGAACCCGCGTTCGCCTTTCTACGATCTCAACATCGATGCGGGCGCGCTCTGGGCACGGCGGCTGATCGACCAGATGATGGCCGGCGAACAGGACGGCGTGATCGAAGACGTTGCAGCTGAATAAGCGAAAAGTCATGGCCAAGCCGATGGAACGGATGAGTGCACGTCTTCGCGCCACCCGCGATCTCACGCCCGACGTCCGTCTTTTCGAGATCGAGCCGGATCGGCCGTCGATCAGGATAACACCTGGCAGTCACATCGACGTCGTCGTGCCGATCGACGGGCGGCCGCAGCTGCGTAGCTATTCGCTGGTAGGACCTTGCGGAGACGGGCTCTATCGCATCGCCGTCAAGCGGGTCGCTTCCAGCCGGGGCGGGTCGGTTGGCATGTGGCACCTCAAGACGGGCGAACAGCTCACGATCTCCGAGCCGAGGAACAGCTTTGAGTTGAGCTATGGCCGGCCCGACTATTTGCTGCTGGCCGGCGGCATCGGCATTACGCCGATCTACACGATGGCGCTCGCGCTGAAGCAAGCGGGTGCGAAGTTTCGCCTGCTTTATGCAGCGCGCAGCCGTCTCGACCTGGCGTTCGCGGAAGAACTTGCCCGCTACATCGGCGAACGGCTCCAGATCTTTGTCAGTGAAGAGGGACAGCGCATCGATATCGCCGGCGAGATCGCCAAACTGGATCCGCGCGGCGAGCTCTATGTGTGTGGCCCATTCGGGATGTTGGAGGCGGCAAAGCGCTTGTGGCGCGAAGCGGGCAGGCCCGCGCCGCACCTCCGCTATGAGACGTTTGGCAATGCCGGCAACATTGCGGATGCGCCGTTCAAGATCAGGATTCCCAGGTTGGGTCTGGAAATCGACGTCCCCGCCAATCGCTCCATGCTGGAGGCGCTTGAAGATGCTGGCGTCGAGATGATCTTCGGGTGCCGGCGCGGAGAATGCGGCCTCTGCGTCCTGCCGATCTCGGAGCCGTCTGCCCAAGTCGATCATCGTGACGTCTTCTTCAACAGTGAAGAGCGGGCGATGAACAGCAAGCTCTGCACCTGCGTCTCGCGCGCGGCCGGCGGTAGCCTAACCGTCGATACGCCCGATCGAACGCAGATCCGGCGTCATGGCTCTGACGCCAGCGTGGTCTAGGACGTGGCGCCGCAAGACCGCCATGCTCTGTTTGAACTTCTCACACTTCAAGGCGTGGCGGCTGAACTATCCGCGGTAGCTGGAGCATGATCCGGAAGACTGTGAAGCGGTTTTCCCTCGCGACAAACGCGGAAGCGTTTGCGCGGAGATCATGCTCAAACAATAACCTAAAGCGCGATGATGATTCATCCCCTCGTTGCGCTTTAGAACTCAATAAATTCCGCCTCCGGCCATCGATGCCCTTGCGTGGCCATCTTGTTGGCGAGGGCAACGATCACGAGAAATCGGCTGTCTGCGCTTCAGCATGCGCATGAGCCGCACATTTGGCGAGCCTTTGCCCATTGCTCGACGCACTGCCCAGCTCGCTGCGATGGTCAGCAGCCTGCGCAGGGTCCGCTCATCCATGTAAGACGTCTCGCTGAGCTTTCTGCTTTCCGCCCGTGGTGCGCAGCAGCGGTGTGAGTCCGAGCCACGCTGCAAAGTTCCTGCCTTTCAAGGTCTGAGCTGCCGGCGCCAGTGCAACAAGTGCGGGGAGCCGTGATCGGCCCAATTCCTGGCCGTCATCAGGGGCTTGGTCTCGGCAGTCGTTCGTGAAGAACCGGCGCAGCGCCGGGCTCATGCGATATTTGGCGCCGGGATGGTCTCGAGGAAGGCTCGGATGATGGCACGCAAGAGCTCTGCGAGCCATCGCAGGAGCAGGCCGAAGTTG